>JAYWAX010000326.1:0-5256 GCA_043782125.1 Acetobacteraceae bacterium
CTCGATCGGGCCACCGGACGCGGCATGGCAGTACGACGAACGGCACGTCGCGCGGTGGGGGTCGCGCTTATTCGCATAGGCCGTGCGGCTCCCGGTGGCCCGATCGAATCGGGCCATGACGGGGAGGGGCAGGAGTCAACTGTTCGAAGCCCCTGGCATAAAGCATCGGTTTCCAGGTGTCCCAGATAGCGTTCGATTGGACGGCGGCGCTGACAGGCGGTCACCTGCAAACCCGTTCGCGTCAGGGTTGTAACTTCTTGCGCCGGATCCCCCAGTCGATCCAACTCTCGCTGTGCCTTGGCCGCGGACCACCGTGCGGAAAACACCGGACAACCCCGTCTCCCGGCGCCGGTTGGTAGGTAATGGCGGTGAAGACGGTATCGTTACGCGGCAGCGGTCCCGCGCTGTAATACTGCCCGTTACCAAGGTGATTGCGCTGGTCCAGAATGTCGTGGTGCGCGATGCCCGCGGTAATCAGGTGGGCGTGGATCGCGGCGGTGAACGCCTGATCGCGCGCGCCGTTTAAGTTCCCGAACAGGCCCGCCTGCAATGCGCCGCCCCGGGGACCGTATTTGCGAATTTTGCCGATCATGTAAACAAGGAAACGTTTAAACGCCGCCTCGTATTGCGGGCGATCTTGCGCCTCGATATGCGCGAGGCATCCGATGCCGTCGAGAGGCGAATGCACCACAAGTCCGGTGCAATTGGCCAAACCCGAGGTCCCGACGCGACGGCCTTTCAGCGATCGAACCGTCCATTCCTGATCGATCAAATAAGCGTCTTCCGCCTGATTGGCGACGGCGATTCCAATAGGCATGATTGACTCCCGATGGATCGTGAGGGCCGTGGTGTATGTGCCCAGTTATCGATGGTGCATGTTATGCCAAGGGTCCGAAAGGATGACACATCGCGACGTCCGCTCCGCGTCTTGGCACGCCCCCGAGCGGGCCATCCGGGGCGGTAAGGCATCGCGGGCATGGGCTTGATTGGCGGCATTCCGCGCCATTTGTGCAATCGCCGTGCCGCGCCCGATGGCCCGGTCGAGCCGTGCCACGACGTGGGGGAAAGGCCGTGCCAAGAGTCAATCGTTCGGCCCGTTGGTATTATTCTGCGGCCAGCTTCGCCGCGTCGGCTATCTTTTGAAGTTCGCTGGCCTTTGCCTCCACCAGTTCGACGATATGATCGACCATCGTCGCGCCCGCGATCGTGTGGTCGGTCTTGCCGGCGCTGTAAATCATGTGCCGGCCATTACCGCCGCCGGTGACGCCCAGGTCGGTCATCAGCGCCTCGCCGGGACCGTTCACGACGCAGCCGATGATTGACAATGTAAGGGGCGTTTCAATGTGGGCCAGCCGGTCTTCCAAGGTCCGGACCGTCTCGATGACATTGAAGCCCTGACGCGCGCAGGACGGGCAGGAGATCACCTTCACGCCGCGGTGGCGAATGCCCAGAGATTTGAGAAGATCCCAGCCAACGCGTACTTCTTCCTCAGGCTCGTCGGACAGTGAAACACGCACCGTGTCGCCGATGCCGGCCCACAGCAGCGCGCCCAGACCGATGGCGGATTTTACGGTGCCCATGCGGCGCCCGCCGGCCTCGGTGATGCCGATATGCAAAGGGTGGTCGCACACTTCGGCCAGTTGCTGATAGGCGGCCACCGCCAGAAACACATCCGAGGCTTTGACGCTGATCTTGAAGTCGTGAAAATCGTGCTGTTGCAGAATATTGGCGTGATACAGCGCGCTTTCGACCAAGGCTTCCGGGTTTGGCTCGCCGTATTTCTCCAGCAGATGCTTTTCCAGCGAGCCCGCGTTGACGCCGATGCGCATGGAGCAACCATGGTCGCGGGCGGCCTTCACCACTTCGCGCACGCGGTCGTCGCTGCCGATATTGCCGGGGTTAATGCGCAGGCAGGCCGCGCCACTCTCGGCGGCTTCGATGGCGCGGCGGTAATGGAAATGGATATCGGCGACGATCGGAACATTGACCTGCTTCACGATCTCCTTCAACGCCAGGGCACTGGGCTGATCCGGGCATGAGACTCGGACGATATCGACGCCCGCTTTTTCGGCGCGTTTGATCTGCGCGACGGTGCCCGCGATGTCGGTGGTCAGGGTGTTGGTCATCGTCTGCACCGGGATCGGTGCGCCATCGCCGACCGGCACCTTCCCCACGTAGACCCGTCGCGAAGCGCGGCGTTGGATTTCCTGATACGGGCGGTAGCTCATGCGGGACTCCCATGTGTCCCGGCGCGTCCCGGGCAGTACTGTCCGTTCGATAGCGGAGACAGCGTCGCGCGGCTACCGCCTTGTGGCGGCCGCCGGAACGGCATAACCGGCTTTCAACTGCTCCGGGTCCATCGGCACGTCCTTGCGGACAGCCCCCGAACCACCGATCGCGGGCACCTGGGTGCCATCGACCAGCACGTCCACCCGGCCGGCATTGCCGGTGTTCAGGATCAGGTTCGGGCGCGCGGGCACGGCGAAGGTTTCTCCGGCTTTCATGACCTTGGCGACCAGCACCTGGCCACCGCGTTCCCTGACCTGCACCCAGGTATCGCCGGTAAAGCGGAGGGTCACGCGGGTCGCCTCCGGGTTCGCAGCGCTGTCGGGCGCGGGCGCGGCGGACTCAGCGGGCGAGTCCGGGTAACGTATCGGCGGATTGACCGGCATCGCGATCGCGGTGGTGGCCGTGGCCCCGGGGATCGGTGCGGCCCGGACAGCTTCGACCGGCCGCGGCGGCGGCGGCGCGGGTTCCGGCGCCAGCAAAGGATTTTCCGCAGCCGCCGACCTGGGCTCGAATTGATCGTCGCCGGTCCGCTCGGGCATCGACGGCGGCGGCGCGGGCACCGGGACGCGGCCATCCGGTCCCGGCAGTGCTTGTTCGGCGAGCGTGGCGAGGCGCGCGGGGACCGGGGCGACCGTTTCCGCCGGCAGTTTCCCTTCGCCGGACAGACGGTACCAGCCGATATAAGCCCCGCCGGCGAGCACGAGACCCAGCAGAATCAACGCCCCGGCGGGCAGGCCGCGTTCCGGGGCGGGGGTTGGGAAAACGAGTTTGGTGCCGCGTTCGATCTCCCCGGCCTCCGCACGGAACCGGCGGGCGGTTTCCTCGGGGTCGAGGCCCAGCGCCATGGAATAGCTGCGCAAGTATCCGAGCGCATAAACATTTCCCGGCAGTTTATCCAACCGTCCGGATTCCAGCGCCTCCAGATAGGAGACGCGGATACGCAGCATCGCGGCGACGTCCGGCAAAGCCCAGTTCAGGCGTTCGCGCGCGGCGCAAAGATCCGCTCCGGCGCGCGGTGCGTCCGAACCATTATCGAACATTGTCTCGCTCCTCGACAATGTTGCCCCGTTTTTTGTCATTAACGACATGTTATCTCGCGGCACGATCACTCCGCCTGTCTATTGTAAGCCCGTATCTGAAACCATTGGCCCGCGCGACACCGGGATAAACCGGCGCCTTCGCGGGCGCGGCACGATCTAAACCAGGTTCCTGTCTTTTGCCAACCACCCCAGGCCATATGACAGGCTTTTCATGAACCGCGCAGACGTGGCGCGGCGAGGCCGGGCGGTCAGCGTCCCGGCCCAGGTTGGGCGGCCGGTCGCGGCCCGCCGGATGTGGGGTGGCTGTTTCATTCAACCATCGGTCAGCATGGCCCAAAGATTGTCTCCACCGCGGCGGCAGGCATAAGCGCCGACCTTGGCGGCCCATTCCGGATCGGCGCCGAATTCCTCGCGCCAGGACCAGAGACGGCGCGTCGAGAGTTGCAGGGCGTATTCCTTGGTGAAACCGATCGCGCCGTGAACCTGATGGGCGATTTCGCAGGCCAGGGTCGCGGCCTCGCCCACCCGGGTTTTGGCGACGGCAATGAGAAATTCCTCGCGTTCCGGATTGGCTTCGGACAAAGCCTCGATGCCGAGATTGGCGGCCGCGACGGCTGCCGCGGTCTGACCCGCCAGCACCGCCAAATTCTGCTGCACCGCCTGGAACTTCGAGATCGGACGCCCGAACTGCACCCGCTCCTGGGCGTAATTCACCGCGAGGTCCATCGCCTTTTCCAGCGCGCCCGACATCATCGTCGCCCGCGCCAAAGCGCCGCGCCGGTATAGCCGCGCCCGCGACACCCCATTCGCCACGGGGGCCACCTGGTCCGCGGACAGGCGGACATCGGCGAAGGTCAGGGTGTCCCGCGACTCGTTGGCGATGTTTTTGCCCTTGGCGACATCGGCCCCGCCGGTGCCCTCGACCGTCGCCACCATTTCCCCATCCGGCCCGTCCACGATCAACACCGCGCGGGTGACGAACGAGGCATAGGGCAAGCGGGAGGCGGTCCCGGACAGCCGCCAGCCGTTGCCGTCGCGGCGCAGGGTCAGCGTGTCGCTGGCGCGCACCGGTCCCACCGTCATCGGACCGTCGCTGGTTTCCAGACCGCAGGACGACGCGGCCCAACCGGCGAGCATCGTCTCGGCCAAGGGAATTGGCGCGGAGAACCGGCCGGCGACGCGCAGGGCCGCGTACAGGTCGGACCACTCCGCGTCCGCACCCCCCGCGGATTCAGGCAACGCCGCCAGCGGCACGCCGGTTTCCGCCACGGCGTCCCATAATCCCTTGGCGAAGACGCCCGTCTCAGCCGCGTCGGCGACCTGTTTAGTGCAGTGATTCTCGAACAACCGGCCCATGCTTTCCAGCAGCATCCGGGTTTCGTCGCGAATGGCCATTTTCCGGTCTTCCCTTCAGCGCGCTTTGTTCAACGTAGGCCCAGGCCGCGGGCAATGATCCCGCGGAGAATTTCCCGCGTGCCGCCCTGGATCGAAAAGCGTGGCGCGTTCATGGTGGAGCGGGCGATCATCGACGCGTACACGTCGGCCGCCTCCAATTCCGGTTCCGACGGGAATAATTGACGGGCAATGACGGGGATATCCTGTTCATAGCGGGTGCCAAGATCTTTCACGACCGCGGATTCATTGTTGGGATTGGCGCCCTCCTGCAACATCCCGGCGATCGAGACGGACATGCTCCGCAACGTTGCGAGCTGGGAGATCAGTTTTCCCAACGCGGCGGCGGTGGCCTTGTCGGGCTCGGGTCCGGCCATCCGGAGCATTTGTTGCAGCATTTGGAACAAGACCAGGAACCGGTCCGGGGCGCTGCGTTCGAAGGATAATTCGCTGGTCAACTGGTTCCAGCCATTGCCCTCCTTGCCCAGAAGGCGGTCGTCCGGGACGAAAACGTCGGTGAGAAAGATTTCGTTGA
>JAYWAX010000327.1:0-14486 GCA_043782125.1 Acetobacteraceae bacterium
CGTTTCCGACAGCCCTGTCAATCAGCCCAGAGCGCGCCAGCCAATATCCCGGCGGCAAAACCCTTCCGGCCAGTCGATCGCGTCCACCGCGCGGTAGGCCTTTTCCCGCGCCACCGCCAACGTCGCGCCTGTTGCGCAAATCGTCAGAACTCGCCCGCCCGCGGCACGAACACAGCCGCCGGCATCCGCCTCCGTCCCCGCATGAAACACCTGCACATCCGGCACCGCCGCGGCCCGGTCGAGCCCCCGGATTTCGCTGCCGCGTTCCGGTGCATCGGGATACCCGCCCGCGGCCATGACCACGGCAACGGCCGATTCATCGTCGTGGAAGCGCAGATCGAAGTAATCCAGCTCCCCATCGCAGGCCGCCTGTAGCGCGATCAACAAATCCGAGCGCAGGCGAGACAGCAAAATCTGACATTCCGGGTCGCCAAACCGGACATTGTATTCGATCAGTTTCGGGCCATCCGCCGTCAGCATCAGACCGGCGAACAGAATGCCTCGAAATGGCATCCCGCGGCGCGCCATTTCCGCCAGCACGGGCCGCACGAAGCGGTCGAACGCGTCTTTTTCCGCGTCCGGCGGAAAGGCCGGAACGGGTGCATAAGCCCCCATGCCGCCGGTGTTCGGACCGGTATCGCCATCGCCGACTCGTTTATGATCCTGCGCCGATCCCAGCAAAATGGCCGATGTCCCGTCGCACAGCGCGAAAAGCGAGACCTCCTCGCCAGTCAGACATTCCTCGATCACAACGGACGCGCCGGCTTCGCCGAACACGCGCCGGTCCATGATCGCGTCGATCGCCGCCAGCGCCTCATCCTCCGTCGCCGCGACCGTCACGCCCTTACCCGCGGCGAGCCCGTCGGCCTTCACCACGATCGGCGCGCCGCGACGGCGCACGAATTCCCGCGCGGCATGGGCGTCCTCGAACCGCTCCCATTTGGCGGTGGGAATGCCCGCGGCGTCGGCGATTTCCTTGGCGAATGTCTTGCTTCCCTCCAATTGCGCCGCCGCCATCGTGGGACCGCAGCACAAAATGCCGGCCGCCGTCATGGCGTCGGTGATCCCCGCGACCAACGGCGCCTCCGGACCCGGCACAACCAGATCGACCTTGTTCTCGACCGCGAATGCGACCAGAGCCGAAAAATCCATGACGCCGATCGGCACGCATGTGGCCATCGCCGCGATCCCCGGATTGCCCGGCGCGCACCATAATTTGTCCAGCATCGGGCTGGAGGCGATGGCCCAACACAGCGCGTGTTCCCGTCCGCCCGATCCAATCACCAACACCCGCATGGCCCATCCCCCGGTTCCGTCCACGCGCGCTGTAGCATAGGCTCGCCGCCATGGACGACATCCCCCCAGCGCCCAAGCCCAGTAACCTGCCGGAGTTCTCCGTTTCCGAGATTTCCGGCGCGATCAAACGCACGCTGGAAGGCGAGTTCGGCCGTGTGCGCGTGCGCGGCGAAATCACCGAGATGAAGCGCTACCCGTCCGGTCACATCTATTTCTCGTTGAAAGACGAGGGCGCCAAACTGTCCGGCATCGTCTGGAAGAACGCCGTCGCCCGGCTGGGCCTGGTGCCGGAAAACGGCGTCGAGGTGATCGCGGCCGGGCGCATTTCGTCCTACGGCGAGCGTTCGTCCTACCAGATGATCGTGGAGCGGATGGAATACGCGGGCGCGGGCGCGCTGCTGGCGCGAATCGAAATGCTCCGCATCCGCCTCACCGCCGAAGGCCTGTTCGACGAACGTCGAAAAGTCGCTTTGCCGGTGCTGCCCCGATTGATCGGCGTGGTGACCAGCGAACGCGGCGCGGTCATCCAGGATATCAAAACCACGATCGCCCGCCGCTTCCCGCGCGACATCCTGGTCTGGCCCGTCGCCGTGCAGGGCGAGGGGGCCGCCGCGCAAATCGCCGCCGCCATCGCGGGCTTCGACGCCCTGACCGGAAACATGCGCCCGGATGTGCTGATCGTCGCGCGCGGCGGCGGCAGTCTGGAAGACCTGATGGCATTCAACGACGAAGCCGTGCTGCGCGCCGCCGCCGCCTGCCGGATCCCGTTGATATCCGCCGTCGGACACGAAACCGATACGACTCTCATTGATTTCGTGTCGGATCGCCGCGCCCCGACACCCACGGCGGCCGCTGAAATGGCAATCCCCGCGCGTGCCGATTTACTGGCCGACCTGGCACAAAAAGCGGCGCGGCTGGCGGGCGCCTTGGCGTCGGCGACGCGGGAACGGCGGTTGCGGCTGGTGCGCGCGGAACGGGGCCTGCCCGATCTCCCCTCCCTCCTGGGCACCGCCCGCCAACGCCTCGACGACCGTACCGACCGCCTGGCCATGGCCCTGCCGAACCTGTTGGAGCGCCGCCGCGCCGCCCTGTCCGGTCTTGGCGGCCGCCTGCCCGACCTGCCCGCGATGCTCGCCGCCGCCCGCGAGCGGGTGCGGGACCGCGGCGCGCGCCTGGTCCAGGCGTTGCCCGCCGTGGTCGCGGCGCGCGCGCATGCGTTGGGGTTGGCGGACCAACGGCTGCTGTCGGGCCTGCGGCAGGCGGTTGGCGCGGTACACCGGCGCTCTGGGCCCGTGTTGGGGCGGTTGACCGCATCGCTGCCCCAGGCCGCGCTCCGGGAGACGCGGGCAAGGCTGAACGGCACCTCGGCGCGGCTGGAGTCCGTATCGCCACTGGCCGTGCTGGCGCGCGGCTATGCTCTGGTGACCGATGGCGCGGGATTGCCGATCACTCAGGCGGGCAGCGTGCGGCCGGGCGCGCGGATACGGTTGCGGTTCGCGGACGGCGAGGTGAAGGCGACGGCCGATGCCGGCCGGCCAGGGGAGCGGCCGGGGCATTTACCACAGGGGAGTTTGCCGCTGTAATTCGGTGTCGCACGGTTATCGTGTGGCCCTGCGTTCCCCCCAGACCAGGATTGCGCCCGCGAAGGCGATCAGCCCGGCACCCAGGACCACCGCGAACGGCGGAATATCGTTCCAGATCAGGTATCCAAGTAAAAAAGCCCAGGGAAGAGCGGTGTATTCGACTGTGGACATGACGGAGGCGGGGAGCAGACGTGCCGTTTCGTAAACCAAAAACTGCGCAAGCCCGCCCAGAAGGCTGACCCCCGCAAGTATCCACATTTGCGATGCGTCTGGCGCCCGCCATTGCACCAGACAGGCAAATCCCGAGGCCACCACGAACACGGAATTCGTTGCCAGCATCTGCAACATCGCGGGTTCCTGGCGCGCGATCTGGCGCATCAGGATGATCCCGTACCCCCACATCGCCGCCGCGCTCACGACCAGCAGCGCCGCGAAGGAAGGACGCAAACCCAGGGGATCGGTGGCGCAGAGGACGCCGGCGAAGCCGATGAACACGGCGATCCAGCGGGTCCGCGCAACGTGTTCTTTCAGGATATGGCGCGCCATGACGGTCACCATCAGCGGGCCGGCGAAATACAGGCACAGCCATTGCGCCATCGGCAGCGACCCGGACGCGGAATAAAAGCAAAGCCACGCCACCAGATTGATCGCCCCGCGAAACGCCAAAGGCCGTTTTAAGGGGGTATCGACAGCGCGCCGCAACAGGCTGCCTCGCCCGATCGCGAGGCAGATGGTCAGCACGGTGGCGCTGCGCACGAACAGCACCTGCCAGACGGGGATGCCGTCCAGGACCAACGTCTTGATCCCGGCATCGTGGATCATGAACACGCCGTATGCCATGACGCCAAGCGCGATGCCCGCGGTTTTGCTCTCCCCTGGCATGACGTTTTTTTATCGAACCGATGTGATTGCGTTACGGTTGAGCGCCCAGCCGTCCTGGCTTGGGGAGGGATCGACAGGCCGCGATTTGCCGAAGCCGATGGTTTGGATGCGGCCAGAAACGATGCCGCGAGACACCAGGTAATCGCGGGCCGCGATGGCGCGGCGCTGGCTTAGCGCGAGGTTGTACTCTTCCGTCCCTCGCTCGTCGCTATTGCCCGCAACCCAGACGGAGACGCGCGGGTTTTGTCGCAGCCATTGCGCCTGACGGTCGAGAATCGCGCGCGCCGGGTCCGTGACGACGCTTTGGTCGGTGTCGAACAGGATGCGATCGCCGGCGGATCGCGCCAGGTCTTCCTGGCTGCCGGGCGCGCCGCGCGGCCCGCCGGTGTTCAGCGCGGTTCCTCCGGTGCCGCCGCGCCCGGATGTGGACGCGGTGGGTTCGGATGTATCCGACGCGCAGGCGGTCAGCATCAGAATGGACGCCGCGAAAAAGACGGTCAGGCGCATGGTCGCGATCTCCAGGGGGACAGCGCCGATCGGTACGGGCCGATTATGGCGGTTTTCAGGAGATCGCGCGCCCGCGACATCGGGGTCAACCGCGCCGTCAAAACCCGGCGGGGCCACGCCACGACGGCAACGGCATTCAATCCTGCTTGTACAGTTTCTTCGCGTTGTTCAGGAAGAAGTCGCGCCGCTTCTGTTCCGGCAGGGCCATCGGCAGCACCACATCCGGATCGTCGTAATCCCAATGCGGATAATCCGTCGCAAACAGCAGCCGGTCCCAGCCAATCCAATCGATCGCGTCCAGCACCTGCTCGCGCTTCGCCGGCTCTTCCATCGGTTGCGTGGTGAGAAACACGTTCTGGTGAATGTATTCCGACGGGGGGCGTTTCAGATGCGGTGTTTCCACCCGCAGCCGATTCCATATTTTATCCAGGCGCCAGGACAGCGCGGGCAGCCATGCGAAGCCCGCCTCGATCATCACCAGTTGCAAATTCGGCAGCCGCTCGAACACGCCCTCGATCACCATCGACGTCAGAAACGCCTGGCTCGACTGGGCGTGGCCCACCATGTCCTCGATATAATAGGACGGCCAGCCGGAGCCGCTGACGGGGTACCCGCCGAAGCCGAAGGCATGGACGCCGACCGGCAGACCCGCAGCGGCGGCGGCTTCGTACAGCTTCCAATAGCGCTTTTGTCCCGCCGGCTCGCTGGTGCGGCTCAGCATCAAGACCTGACTGAAATGCGGATTACCGGCGTATTTCTCCAGTTCCGCGACGGCGGCGTCGGCGTCTTCATAGGGGACGACAATCGAGCCTTTCAGGCGCGGTTCCGGTTCCAGCCATTCATGCAGAATCCATTCGTTCATCGCGCGACAAACCGCTGCTCCGAATTCGCGATTTTGATAAGATTGCCCGTTGTCCCCGGTCGGGTTCAATATCCCGAGCACACAGTTGTTGCGGTCCAGAAGCTGGGTTCGCAGGAACGACAGCGAACTGCCCTGACGTCCGCCCTCCGGCGGGTAGGCGTCGCGGCGGGAGGCGTTCGGCTGCCCTTTTGGATAGGCCGGTCCGTTCTGATAGGCCTGACGCGGCCGCGCCCCAAATGTCTGCATATGCTCCAGCCACCGCTTTTCCAAATAAGGATGAAGCACCTTATCGTTAGCGCGCTGCGGATGGATGTCGCAGTCGGCGGTCGCGAGCTTCGACGTGTTGACGGTTTGCGGCAGAGGGCGGTGCGTGACCTGAACGTTCATGAACTGGCTCCAACGGGCCTTTATTGGATGGATACTGCGCCGCTTCGCTGCGAAACGCCAGCGGCCTTGACGCTCTGGGCTATCGGGAGAAGGAAGGAAAGCACCGGGGCCGCCCCCCTGGGCTTTGTCCGGGCGCAGGTTCTAGACCGGCAGGCGCATGCGCGCGCGCAACCCGCCCAGAGGCGAATCCTCCAGCGAGATATCTCCGCCATGTGCCCGGGCGATGTCCCGGGCGATGGTCAAACCCAATCCGGTCCCGCCGGCGGCCCCTGTCTCGAACGGCCGGAACACGCTCTCCCGTTGCTCTGGCGGGATGCCCGGCCCGTCGTCGTCCACATCCACCTGCACCGACCGGCCCCGTGCCACGGCGGAGATCATCACCCGGCTCGCGTGCCGCCGCGCGTTGTCCACAAGGTTCGTGGCCGCCCGCCGCACCGCGTCGGCGCGCACCGGCACGATCAAGGTCTCCGGCACCGCGACGTCGATTGTCGCGCCCGCCCGCCGCGCCGCCGCCGCGACGTCGTTCAGCATCGTCGAGAGGTCCACCGGCTTTGCCTGCTCCGCCCCCTCGCCGCGCGCGAAGGCGAGGTAACCGCCGATCATCCGCTCCATCTCCTCGACATCGGCGGTCATTTCCCCGACATCGTCCCGCCAGGCGTCATCCTTCGGCAGCATCGCCAGCGCCAGCCGCAGCCGGGTCAGGGGCGTGCGTAAATCGTGCGAAACACCCGCGAGCATTTCCGTCCGTTGCGCGAGAAACCGCCGGATGCGGTCCTGCATCCGGTTGAAGGCGGCCGCGGCCAGCCGCACCTCGGTCGCGCCCTCCGGCCGGATCGGCGGAATGTCGCGCCCCAGACCGAACGCGTCCGCGGACGTGGCCAGCCTGCGAATACCCCGCACCTGATTGCGCATGAACAATGCCGCGATGCCGAACAGAAACAACGCGGTGCCGACAACCCAGGGCACGAACAGATAAATCGTTGTCGTATACAGCCGCTTTCGCGGCGCTTCGACATGCAGCACGCCGTCCGCGACCTGGATGCCGATCAGGACCGACTTCGGGTCGGAGGTCCAGTCCATGGTGAACGGCGTCTGGAAAATTTCTTTCAGCGCCGCCTCCAGATCGTCGTCCATCGGCCCCAGGATATTGATCCGTTCCACCGGAATCAGCTTTTCACCCGGTTCCAGCCGCATTTCTAATCCGAAACGTTCCCGCGCCCGCGCCAAAATCCAATCGTGATCCTGCTGACCGGGAAACCGGTTCATCAACCGGGCGGTCATGGAAATCTCGCCGGCGATCGCCGAAGACAACCGCCGCGAGACAACATCCAGATGGCTGCCGTAAAAAATCTGAAACGTCACCGCCTGTAAGGCGATCAAGGGCACCAAAATCATCAACAGACTGCGCCCAAGCAACGACTTCGGCACGAACCGTTTGAACCACCCCACCCCGGGCAAACGGGCTCGCATTCAACTTGTCTCCAGGCGAGTCATGCCGGCCGGCTGCGGGGATGACCGATCGCCGCGTTCTCGCCGCGCCAGGGCATGTCCAGGGACGGGCCATCGGACGCGGCGCGCAACCCGGGTCACGTGCCGGGCTTCAGCACGTAGCCGCGGCCGCGCACGGTATGCAGGAAGCGGGGTTCGCGCGGGTCAGCCTCGATTTTGCGGCGCAGGCGGGTCACCTGAACGTCGATCGCGCGTTCGCCCGAGTCGTCGGTCCCCAATGCGGCAGCGATATCTTCGCGGGACAGGATTTCGTTGGGGTGTCCGGCCAGAGCGGCCAGCAGCGCCGCCTCGCCGCCGGTCAGACGGATGGGGCCTTGGGGTCCGGTCAGTTCGCCGCGTTCCAGATCGAAGCTCGCGGCGCCGATCCGGATCGGGCCGGTCTGGGTTGGAACCGCCGCCACGGGTGCCGGTGCCCGGCGCAGCAACGCCCGGATCCGCAGAACGAGTTCCCGGGGTTCGAAAGGCTTCGGCAGATAATCGTCGGCGCCCGCCTCAAACCCGGCGATCCGGTCTTCCGGGGCGCCGCGGGCGGTCAACATCAGCACGGGGATGTCGTTGCCCGGTTCCGCCCGCAGAGACCGGGTCAGATCGAGTCCGCTTTCGCCGGGCATCATCACGTCCAGAACCAGCAGATCGGGGCTGATGCCGCGCATCCGCGCGCGCGCATCCGCGGCATCGGCGGCGGCGGTCACGCGGAAACCCTCGCCGGTCAGAAAGCGGGCGAGCCGGTCGCGCAGGCGTGCGTCGTCCTCGACGACCAGAAGATGGGCCTCATCGCTCATGCCGCGCCCTCCGCGGTTTCGGCGCCGCGATCGACCCAGGCCCGCGCGCTCTCATCCATGATGCCGCGCATGACCTGACGGAATCCGTCCACCGCTGCGGGCCCGGAGGCGTCGAACGCCGCCGCAAGGCATGCCCGCTGGCGGCCAAACAGGCGGTTTTCCAGCGCAGCGCCGCCGGCCGTCAGGCTGAGCAATCGCTGCCGCCGGTCATCGAGGCCGGGAGATTGGGACACGTACCCATTGTCCATGAGTTCGGTGAGAACGCGCGCAAGGGACTGCTTGGTGATGCGCAGGATCGACAGCAGTTCCGACACCGCGATGCCCGGATGACGGCCGATGAAGTGCAGCGCGCGATGATGCGCCCGGCCAAGGCCGAGTTCTTCCAGGATCACATCCGCCGCGTGGGTAAAGTCGCGGTAAGCGAAAAACAGCAGATCCTGTGCCTCGCGGATGTCCGCCGCGTCGAGCGTATCCGCGCGCGCTTGTTTCGCGGTGTGGATATCGCCGTCAGCCACGCGTTTGGACGCCATGGCGGCGAACGGGTCCTCGGCAGGTCATAGGGGTTTTACCCCGATGCGCAGGCCGTGGCGCGGCGCGATATTGGGCGGAGATTTCTGTGTCATCCGAGCCAGTATGCCGCCGCGCGCGTGGGAAAGCGAACCGGAATCCGGATCCAGGCCAGGATAAAAGCCCAGGGTTCTACCAGGCCGCATCCAATAATTCCCGGACCACGGCGGGACCGCCGATCTTCCGCGGGTTGGTATGCACCCACCGGTCGTGCATGGACTGGCGCGCGATCGCGTCCATCTGTTCCGGTTTGACCCCAACCGCGCGGAGCGTGTTGGGCAAGCCAAGGTCCGCGATCAAGGCCGCCACCGCGTTGGCGGCTGGCATCCCGGGTTTTCCCAACGCTTCGGATACCATCGCCTGCCGCGCGGCGTTCACCGGTTCGTTGAACCGCAGCACATGCGGCAGCATCACGCAGGACGTGTAGCCATGCGGCACATCCGCCGTGCCGCCCAGTACGTGACCGATCCCATGGCTGGCGCCCTTGGAAACGCCGTTCTGCGAACCCACGATCGACATCCACGCGCCCAATTGGCAGTCCAACCGCGCCTCCAGGTTCGCCGGATCGGCCTTCACCGCCACCAACCCGCGCGACAGCAGCCGCAACGCGTGCATCGAGGCCCCATCCGAGAACGGGGTGGGATTGATCGAGCACAAATCCTCGACCGCGTGATCCACGGCGCGGATGCCGGTGGACAGGAACAGCCATTCCGGCGTGTGAACGGTCACGCCGGGATCGAGGATCACGGCGGAGGCCATGTTCAGCGGCATCCCGAAGCTTTCCTTCACGTGGCGCGCGGTGTCGGTGCAGCCCGCGAACCAGGTGAATTCTCCGGCGGACAGGGTTGTCGGCACAGCGATGTAACGGACCCCCGGCGGCCTGGTTGGCGGACGCGCGGTCTTACCATCCGGCGCAACCACCGCGCGGAACGCATCGAGCTGTTCCGGCGCCGTCACATCGTTGCCAAGGCATAACCCCACCATTTTGGCGGCATCGGTGACCGAGCCCCCGCCAACGGTCAGAATTAAATCGGCCTTCGCCGCCCGCGCCTCATTCGCCGCCGCGACGACGTCGGTACGCGGTGTGTGCGCGCCGATTTTCGCGCAAACACCGGCGAGCCGGTTGCCAAGCACATGACGGATGTTGTTCACGACATCGGTTTCGCGGTTCAGCGTGCCGCTGGCCATGACGTAGACGGCGCGGGAGTCGCGCTGCCTGATTTCTTCCGCCAGGGCCTCGGCCAGCGGGATGCCGTAGACAACGCGGTCCATTGGCGGGAAACGATGCGTGCCTTTATACATGCCGAAATCAATCCTTTTTGGCGCAGAACGCGTCCAGCGCCGCGGTTTCGGTGTTGGGGCCTTCGAAGTCCGTGGCAATGCGGGCGTAAAGTTCGGCGGCACCCAGATAGAATTTGGCGGCGGCGGGGTCCTCGCCCACGAAAGCGGCGATTTCTTCCATTTCGGCGACCCAGCGATAGGCTTTGGAATGCATTTTCGGCATTTGTTTCGTCAACCAGCCGTAAAGCGCGGGCTGACTCTGGGCCAGTTCGGCCTTCAGCGCGTCCGCCGTGCCCGCCCGTGTCGCCGCGAGCATCATGCCGGCGCCAAGCGCCGTAAAACCTTTGGTGATGCCGGCGTACGACATTTTCATGGCCGAGGCGGCGCCGACCGGGCCAGGCAGGACCGGCATGAAAAGTCCATGGTTTTGGAGTACCGCCGCTTTGTCCGCGTCCGGCCCGGAAAGGTAGATTTTCGTGGCTTTCGAATCGCGCTCCGGCGGGCCGCCGATAATGCCGCCATCGACGAAGGTCGCGCCGGTGGCTTCTATCACGGCGGCCACGCGGCGCACGGTGGCGGGATCGAGCGCGTTGCAATCGACATAGACCGGCTTCCGGTTGGTGGCCCGCAGCGCGGGGGCGAGCTGTTCGGCAAGGCTCATCGCACTGCCGGGCGGCAGGATGGACAGGATGATGTCCGCTTCGGCGATCTGCGCTTCTGACACGCCGGTCATGCCAGCAACCTTGGCGCGTGCCAGAGTTTCGGCGCCGCGTCCTTCCAGCAGCGTGCGGACTTCGACGCCTTTTTCGGTCATGCGGTGGGCGACCGCGCTGCCCATCATGCCCGGTGCGATGACGGCGACGATTGGTGGCATGGTTCGCGCTCCTGTTCTGGGTTGGGTGTCGCGCATTTCCGCTTCATAAGAAATCCGGGGCCTGCGGCGAGCAGTGGGTTGGAGATATCACGCGCGGAAGCGCCCGTCATCTTTGGCCACGCTCGTTTTGTGTTGCTCGGGGCCAATGCGTTGGGGTAGGCATCGTCCAGGAGACCGACATGTCCGATCGGCCTGAAAATCTTGTCCAGTACCGGCTCGACCTGATCCAACGCCAGAATAACCGCGTCATCGAGCTGCTTGACCGTCTGACGGACGATACGCGCGCGCTTAGGCGACGGCGAAGAATAACCGCTCCGTTTAAGGCACGCGCCGCCACACCCGGTCATGGTCCGCGAAGGCGGACCATGACAGGATCGTTTTGACCGATTGACTCGTTAATCTTTGGGCGTCGCCTTAAAGTCCGCGCCACCGGCGTTGAGGAGGCGCTGGCGGGCGTTAACAGGCGGCCGGATCGACAGGAAGAGCGGCTGGACCGGATCGAGCGGCGACTGGAGCTTTCGGACGCCGCGACGCGTTGATACCGGAAATGCGGCGGGTCAGGGCCGCGATTGTCGAAATCGCCGTTCCAGATCCCATATGCGCTGCCCGCGAGGCCTTGTCCGCCTCACCCAAAAATCTCCCCCAACCGCCGGATCGAACCCAGCACCTTCTCCTGCGGCAGACCCGGCGACTGCACCCGCATGGAGAAATGATCGACCCCCAGTATCTCCCGCCAGCGCGCGATGTCTTCCTTCACCGATACTTTATCGCCGACGATGAATCGGTCGCGCGCGAGTTCCTCGAAACTCATGTTTTTCGTGGGGCTTTCCATGCCCCAGGCAGCGTATGAGTTGTATTTATATTCCAGCGCCGCCCGGCATTCTTCCATCGCCGTCGCGCGGCTGGCGCCGATGTAGCACTCGCGCGCGATCGGGAATTCGCTAACGGTTTTGCCCAGTTCCGCCAGCGTTTCTCGGTAGAGTTTCATCAACGGAATCGTGGCGCCCAGGGTGGTGGCATTTGCGATCAACCAGGCGTCGCCGATGCGCGCGGCGCGTTTGACCGCCGCCTCCACCAGCCCCGCGATCCACACCGGCGGGCCACCTGGGCGATAGGGTTTCAGGCTGATGCCGTGATCTTTGACGGAATAATACTTGCCCTCGAATGTGATCTTCCCGCCCGCCCACAAAGCGCGCATCAACCGGATACTTTCCACCAGCCGCGGCGCGCGTTCTTTCAATGGAATCCCGAAGGCGTCGAATTCGCCCTCGCGATAGCCAAGGCCAACACCCAGGATGAAATTGCCCTCGCTGAGGACATCCATGGTGGCGGCTTCTTCCGCGACGTGGACGGGGTTCAGCAATGGCAGCAGCAAGATATTGCCGCCGATGGTCATGCCGCGCGCTTCCGGCAGCAGGTAGGCCATGATGGGGGCGATTTGCAGCATTTGCAGCGGTTCGGTCAAATAGTGGTGACCGAAAAGGACAGAGGAAAAGCCGCTTTGCCGGGCGGTGCGGACTTGTTCCACCAGTTCCGGCACACGGGCGGCGACCGGGTCGCCTTCCGGGAACTGGGTGTTGATGAACAGTCCGACTTTCATGGCATCCCTCCGGCGCGGCCGTCCGCCGCTGACGGATTCGTAGTCCCGGGGATCGCGCCTGAACAGGGATGGTGCCGGGTGAGAGGATCGAACTCCCGACCTTCGGTTTACAAAACCGCTGCACTACCGCTGTGCTAACCCGGCCACGCGCCCAGGCGCCAGAAACCCAGACGGAAACGCCCGTCCGCGCCAGAAACGCTCGATACCCCGGGACGCCACCGCCCGCAAGCATCGCGCCCGCCCCGTTTCAATCCCGAGCGCCGCCTCATGCGTAGTTTCCGAAGCTACCCCGGCCGGGCGAACGCGCGCTCACTCCCGTTGCCACCGAACGTTTCGGGGCCAGGCAGCCGCGAAAAACCGGCTCAACCCGCAGGGGAGACACGCATGGACCATCTTCGCACGGACCGCGCCACAAACGGCCAGCTCAGGCTTCTGTTCGGCGACCGCGCCATTTCCCACCGCCTCGACGGCGCCACGACTCTGGGCGACATCGCGCGTGCCGTCCGCGCCCAGTACCGCGGAACGCCGATCGCCATCGACGTAACCCTGGGCGAGACCCCGAACCATCACGCGCTTCCCGACTTTCTTCCCGCCGGCTTCATGTTCCAGGACGACCCCGACGCCGAATTCCCCGACATCGCCACTGAGTACCCCGTCCCCATGGCGCCCGCCGCGCTGAACGCCTGATCCTCGCCGGAGAGACCGTCATGGCCATCCACGACTTCGAACGCGGCAAAGCCAAATTCTGGCTCGTCGGCGGCGGGATCGCGTCCCTCGCCGCCGCAGCATTCCTGATCCGCGACGGCGGCATTCCCGGACATCGTATCTCGATCCTTGAGGAACTCGACAAAATTGGCGGCAGCCTCGACGGCTCCGGCTCGGCGGCCGAAGGCTATGTCGTGCGCGGCGGGCGGATGCTGGAAAGCAAGTATCTCTGCACTTACGAACTGTTCGACTCCATTCCCACGCGCGATGGGAAGCAATCCGTCACGGCGGAAATCTTCGCGTGGAACGCGGCGATAAAAACCGACTCCAAATCCCGCCTCGCCCGCAACGGCATCCGCGAAACCGCCCCCGCCTTCGGCCTGACCGAGATGGATATCCTCACCATCGAACGCCTGGCGTTGGAACCGGAGTCGATGCTGGACGCGACCCGCATCTCCGATCATTTCGATCCCGCGTTTTTCAAGACGAATTTCTGGTTCATGTGGTGTACGACCTTCGCGTTTCAGCCCTGGCACAGCGCAGTCGAGTTCAAACGTTATCTCGTGCGATTCGCGCATATGGTCGATGGATTCAGCCGCCTGCGCGGCATTATGCGGACGGTCTATAATCAATACGATTCGATGGTGCGGCCGTTGCACGATTGGCTCGCGGGACACGGAGTCGTGTTCGAAATGAACACCCGGGTCGTGGATCTGGAATTGATCGAAACCGGTGGCCTTACGCGGGTCGTGGCCATCCGCCACGAAACCGGCGGCATGACCCGCGATACCTTGGTCGGACCGGACGATCTGGTCATGGTTACTCTGGGATCGATGACCGAATCGTCCAGCCTGGGCTCCTCGGCCGCCGCCCCCGCCCCGTACGCCCAGGATACCGGCGGGGCCTGGGCTTTGTGGAAAAAACTGGCGGCCGGACGGCGCGCGTTCGGTAATCCCGGCGTGTTCGCCAACCACGTCGATGAATCGAAGTGGGTGTCCTTTACTGCGACCGCGCACGGAACGGACTTGCTGCGTATCCTTCGTGCATTCACCGGCAACGCGCCAGGCGAGGGCGGCCTGATAACCTTTCCCGACTCGGGCTGGCTGGCCTCGATCGTCGTTCCGCACCAACCGCATTTCATCGGCCAACCGGACGATGTTTCCGTGATCTGGGGGTACGGACTTTCCGTCGATGCCCCGGGAAATTTCGTGAAAAAACCAATGCAAGACTGCACCGGTGCGGAAATCCTGACGGAAATGCTCGGACACCTTGGCGTCCAGACGGACATGTCTGGCATTTTGGAAACAACAATCTGCATTCCCTGCCTGATGCCGTACATCACCAGCCAGTTCCTGCCGCGCGCCATCGGCGACCGCCCCCAGGTTATGCCTGAAGGATTCCATAACCTGGCCTTTATTGGACAGTTTTGCGAATTGCCTGGCGATGTCGTTTTCACCGTGGAATACTCCATCCGCTCAGCCCAGACCGCCGTGCATTTACTACTGGGCCTGCAACGCGAACCGCCTCCGGTTTATAAAGGCACCTTCGATCCGCGCGTGCTGTTCAAGGCGTTTATGGCGCTGCACGACATGCACGTCTGACGCCGGCGCGAACCATCCCTTCGCCGCACCCCGGTGCCACGCATTCCCCG
>JAYWAX010000328.1:0-5240 GCA_043782125.1 Acetobacteraceae bacterium
TCTTGTGGGCCGGCGGTCTTGGGGCCGGCGGTCTTGTGGGCCGGCGGTCTTGTGGGCGGGTGAAAACCGGACCGGGCCCGCCGTCAACATTCTTCCGCCTCGACCGCGGCGACGTCCAGCAGCCGTTCGATCACTTCCGGTTCCTGCGCGCCGGCGATCGCGTGGCGGCCGCCAATCACGAAACAGGGGACGCCGTTGATGCCCAGGCGATGGGCGCGGAGGTTGTCGGCGTGGACGGATTCGATCTCGCCGTCGCTGGCCAGGAAGGCCTTCACCTCCCGCGCGTCCAGCCCGCAGCCATGTCCGACGGCGATAAGCACGTTGTGGTCGCCAATGTCGTGGCCCTCGGCGAAATGGACGGAGAACAAAGCTTCCACGACGGCGTCGGCACAGCCGTAACGGGAGGCCAGGCGCACCAGCCGGTGGGCGTCAATCGAGGACGGGGTGCGCCGGATGCGATCGAAGGCAAAGGCGATGCCCTCGCGTTTGCCAAGTTCGCCGATGGACGCATACAGGCGTTTGGCGCGTTCCTCGCCGCCGAATTTGCGGATGACATAGTCCGGGCGGGACATGCCGCTTCGGGGCATGTCGGGGTTCAGCAAGAAGGGCCGCCAGGTCAGATCGAACAACAGATCGGGGCGGCGGTGGAAGGTGCGCAGCAGCCGCTTCACCCCCAGGTAACACCAGGGGCAGATCAGGTCGTAGACGACCTCGACGGGGATGCGGGGTTTGGTTGGGGCAAGGGCGTTCACGGCACGATTTTGATCCGGCTGCCGCGAAATGTCACGCGGTCAGGATGTCAGGCGAGCAGGCCGGGCCAGTACTGGGCCAGCGGGGAGTCGCGCATGACCGTTCTGACCGCGTTCTGGTCTGCCGGGGACATCGTGGTTCGCCAGCGCTCGGCCGCGGCCAGCGAATTCTGGACGACAGCGTAATATCCGGACTCGCCTTTGTGGGTCGTGCTGCGGGCAAGGAATGTTTCGGTCTGAGCGTGCCAGGGCAGCCCAGAGAATGTAAGAAGGGTTTTCGCTTCCTCGACGGGGCGGGCGCAAAGGGTTTCGTAAATCGTCAGCCGTGCATTGGGCAAACCGGCGATCGCCGCGGCCGCGGTTTCGTTGAAGGCGCGCCAGGCCCAGGCGTATTTGGCGGCGTGGGTTTGACGTTGGAAGGCGGACCCGGAGAGGCCGTGGCGGGCGGCGAAGGCGATGGCGTTGACCTCGTCGAAGGGCATGTCGGTGCCGTCTTCGGCGAGGACGAAGCGGCCCGCGCGGGTGCCGCGCATGACCGAGGCAACCTGGCCGCAGGGGTGGCGCAGGATCAGAATCGCCCGCCCGTCCCCGCAGGTCTGGGCGAACGCACCGATGGCAGTGTCGAGCCGCACCGATTTGATCGCCAGGCGCGCGTGTCCGGTGTCCGCGAGATCGGGGATTGGCCAGTCAGCCAATCCCGCGCGGGATGCTACCGCGCCGGCATAAGCGAGACCGGTGCGCAGCCAGCGGGCGGGCGCGGATTGCCAGGATTTCGGAAAAAACGGCCGCTTTCCCGCCGTACGCGGGTCGGTTTGGCGCGCCCAACGGGCGATGTCCGCCGCGATATCGCCGGTTGGCGGCGAGACCTCGTCGGGTTCGTGGCGATAGAGAATGTCCGGGTGGCTATCGAAAATCTTCGCGAGCCATGTTGTGCCAGAGCGGGGTGCGCCCACGATCAGGATGGCGTTGAGGGCGTTGAGGGCGTTGGGACCGGAGGACATGGATTTGGGTTAGGGCATTTCGGGGGCAGAAGTCACCTCCGCTGATTGTGCCGGCGATCGCCGGGCAATCGGACAACGGAAAACAGCAAGGGGCGGAGCCCAGACGTTTCGGGTAGCGCGCGCTGACTGCCCGCATGGCCGTTCCCTGACGAGCGGGAATGGATTATCGGGGGGAATGTGTTTGGAGTTCGCCCCATGACTTATCTTGTTGCCGCCGATCTGCCCGCCGCCCCCGCCGGAGATCGGTTTCGCGCTTTACTGGCCCGTCCGGGCATTTTGCGAATGCCGGGCAGTCACAACGGCCAGGCCGCGTTGCAGGCCAGGGACGCGGGGTTCGAGGCGCACTATCTTTCCGGCGCCGCGATGACGGCGTCCATGGGCATTCCCGATGTCGGCATGATTACGGTTGACGAGGTTTGTTTCTTCGTCCGCCAGATTACCCGCGCCACCGGCCTGCCGCTGCTCGTCGATGGCGACACCGGTTATGGCGAAGCGTTGAATGTCATGCACATGATCCGCTCTTTCGAAGATGCCGGCGCCGCCGCGGTGCATATCGAGGATCAGTTGCTGCCAAAGAAGTGTGGCCATTTGAACGACAAGAAGTTGGCCGATCCGCACGACATGGCCGCCAAGATTGCCGCCGCGCGCAAGGCTCGCCGGCATTTGTATATCGTGGCGCGCACGGACGCGGCGGCATCCGAGGGTCTCGACGGCTGCGTCGGCCGCGCGAAATTGTTTTTGGAGGCGGGGGCCGACGCGATCTTCCCGGAAGCGCTGACCACGGCGGAGATGTTTAAGGAAGCCGCGCGCCGCCTGCCCGGCGTGCCGCTGCTGGCGAACATGACGGAATTCGGCCGGACACCCTTCTTCACCGGCGCCGAGTTCGAGGACATGGGCTATAAAATGGTGATCTGGCCGGTATCGTCGTTGCGGGTCGCCAACAAGGCGCAGGCCGATCTTTACGCGTCGCTGAAACAAGCCGACGGCACGCATAAGATGGTAGACCGGATGCAGACCCGGGCCGAATTGTACGAAACGATCGGTTATCACGATTACGAGGCACTGGACGCGTCCATCGTGACCACGATCGTCCCCCCGGCAATGCCGCAAAGCGCCTGACAAGCCACGCCTCCTCATTCACCGGGCTTTATGTCCTGTGGATGAGAAGGCGGCATGGCAACAAAATTAAGCAGTAGGAATCATTGCGCGGGTGGCCGGCATCGGACGGAGCCGATGCCGTGCCTGAATTTTACGACTTCCGCACGAACTTATCCACCCCCCGGTCCACGGTCAGCCCAGCGTAGATATCGCCTTGGGAGTCGACACCGATCCCGTGTACATGGCGGCTTTCCAACCTGGTCAGAACGGCACCAGCCGCGTCGCGCACGCAGACATAAGCGGGTTTCCCGTCATGCTCCTGCTCGGCGATATAAAAAATTCCATCGGCACCGCGCGCGATGTCGTTCGGCCCGCCCATGCCCGTCCATTGGTCCAGAAACACCCCGTCCGGCGAGAAAATCTGGATGCGCCGGTTCGCCCGGTCCGCGACGTACAACCGGCCGGACTCGTCGAACACCACGCAATGCGGCAAGTGAAACTCCCCCGGACCCGCGCCCGGCGCACCCCACGACGTTTTCAGTGTCCCGCCGGCCGAGAAACGATGCACCCGCGCGTTGCGATACCCGTCCGTTACGTAAATGTCGCCATTCGGATGCGCGTTCATCTCTGTCGGATGATTGAACGGCCCGGCAGCGCGCGCCGCCAGCCAGGGTGCGCCGGTGCAGCCGGTGTCCGAATACACGCCGCGCTGCCCCAGTTCGAGCAACAATTTTCCCTCCAGCGTGAACGATTTCGCGACCGAGCCGGTGCGGTCTGCGGTGTAAACGACATCGCCGGTAATCTTCAGCCCATGCGGATCGGCGATTTCGCCCGTGCCCCAGGACCCGATGAAGGTGCCGTCGCGTTCATAGACCAGCACCGGCGGATCCTTGCGCTGAAGGACATAGACACGGTCGCGAGAGTCGGTCGCGACGCGGCTGACAACGCCGATGGTCTGGCCCAGAGGCGGCTTGAAGAAATCCCGGATGACGTCGTATGTAGGCCCGGCCATGGCTGTTTTCCTCCTGAACGCTTTCCCGGAACTTTGATCCGCTGGCGGGTCATGCGCAACAGGACTGAAACGCACCGGCCCTGACTCCGCGTTCGAACCAGGCGATACTGGTTCATCGGCGCGCGCCAAAGGAGCATCCCATGAAATTCGGTTACTTCACCCTCAGCGACAACGGTTATCGCGACAACTCGCGCACCGCGAACCGCTTTGTGGCCGATATTGTCGCCGAAGCCATCGAGGCCGACCGTTTGGGCATGCATTCCGCCTGGATTGGCGAGCACCATTTTTCCACACTTGGCGTGCTCTCATGTCCCGATCTTGTGCTGTCCTGGATTGCCGCGCGAACCGAAACCATCCGCCTCGCCCCGGCGGTGACCGTGCTGCCGCTGCACCACCCGATCCGTGTCGCGGAACAATGGGCGAGCCTGGATCTGCTCAGCGGCGGGCGCGTCGATTTCGCAGCGGGACGGGGCTATGACCGGCGCGAATACGAACCGCTTGGCGCGGATTTCGAAAACAACCAGTCGGTGTTCGAGGAAGGCATGGAAATTGTCCGCGCACTCTGGGACGCCGGCGGTCCGATTTCCCACCACGGGCGTCATTACAATTTCGAAAATATAGAAATTACTCCGAAACCGGTGCAAAACCCGCTGCCGGCCTATGTCGCCTCATTTGCAAAGCCCTCCATCGAACTCGCGGGGCGTCTGGGTTGCGGCCTGATTGTCGCCCCCTTTGCGGCCGCCCTGACCTATGGCGGATTGCGTCAGGCGGTAGACCTTTATGGCGAAACGCTCGCCCGTTACGGCCGTCCGAAAGGGCGGAGCATGTGCAGCTATTTCATCCATTTTGCCGATACGGCCCAGGAAGAGGCGGCTGCCCGCGCCCGCCAGATTCGTTACTACCGCGAATGCGTCATTCCGGCCTTCCCGGGCGATCCCGCCACGGCGCCCCCCAGTTACCGCTATTTCATCGACATGGTCGCCCGCCTGCGCGACGTGCGGCCCGAGGACCTGAGCGCCAATTCCGTACTGATTGGCTCGTCCGCGCGCATTGCGGAAATTTTGCGCAATGTCCGCGACGCCGGCATCGACGAGGTCATTCTTTACTTTAACGTCGGCCTGAAACCGCATGGCCAGGTCATGGATGAAATGGCGCGGTTCATGGTGGAGGTGGCGCCGGATTTCGCTTAGGCGACGCACAACAATAACTGCTCCGTTTGGCGCACCGCCGCCACACCCTGTCATGGTCCGCGAAGGCGGACCATCCACGACTTTGTCGAGATCGGCACCGCAAGACATGGATGGTCCGCCTTCGCGGACCATGACGGCGAGAGCAGGTGTGTGTCCGGCAGGCGACGCTGTTATTGTTGGGCGTCGCCTT
>JAYWAX010000329.1:0-14397 GCA_043782125.1 Acetobacteraceae bacterium
CCAAGGGATGCCTGGACCCACGAACTCGACGTGCGGCCATGGGCAGAGGCGTGGTGAGCGATATGTCCGGACCTTTGCAGGGAATACGCGTCATCGACCTGACCACGGTCATTTCGGGGCCGGTTTGCACCATGCTGCTGGCGGATCAGGGCGCCGATGTGATCAAGGTCGAGCCGCCAACTGGCGACATCGCCCGGCGCACATCGGCGGATGGGGAATTCTCCGCGCTGTTCGTGTCGTCCAATCGCGGCAAGCGATCCATCGCGCTCGACCTGAAAAAGCCGGAAGCGTTGGCGGCGTTGCGGCGGTTGATCGCGCAGGCCGACGTGCTGGTGCAGAATTTCCGGCCCGGCACGATGGAGCGTCTGGGACTGGATGAACCGTCGATGCGGGCTTTGAATCCCGGTCTCGTGTATCTCTCGATTTCCGGGGTTGGCGATACCGGTCCTTACGTGAAAAAGCGGGTCTACGATCCGGTCATTCAATCTCTGTCCGGCCTCACGGACGTGCAGGCGGACATGGCGACGGGCCGGCCGCAGATGGTCCGCACCATCGTCGCGGACAAAACCACCGCCGTGCATGGCGCGCAGGCGATCTGCGCGGCCTTGGTCGCGCGCGGGCGCACCGGCGAAGGTCAACATATCCGGCTGTCGATGCTGGACACGATGGTCGCCTTTCTCTGGCCCGAGGCGATGACTCGCTACACCGTCGTGGGCCAGGAAAACGCGCCGCAACCAGTGCCGCGGCCGGACCTGATCTTTCAGACGCGCGACGGATATATCACGGTGGGATCGATATCGGACGCGGAATGGCGCGGTCTTTGCGGCGTGGTTGGCAAACCGGAATGGATCGCCGACGAACGGTTCCGCACGACCGCCGCGCGGACCCGCAACGCGGCGGAACGGTTGCAGTTGCTTGCCGATATTCTGGCATTGGGCAACAGCCGGGATTGGCTGGAACAATTGGACGCGGCGGAGGTGCCCTGCGCGCCGGTGCTGCGGCGTGCGGACGTGATGGACGATGTTCAGGTTGTCAATAATCGTTTGATCGAAACGATGGAACAACCCGCGATGGGCACCGTCCGCCAGCCCAGACCGGCCGCGCAATTCGACCGGACACCGGCGCGTATCGGCGGACCGGCGCCGCGAATTGGCGAACACACCGCGGCAGTCCTGGCCGAGGCGGGATACCAAACCGCGGATATCGCCGCGCTGATTGCCCTTGGCGCGGCCAAGGAGGCACGGTCTTGACGCTTATTCTGTGGGGCGCCGGCACCAGCCGGACCCTGCGCCCCGTCTGGGCCTTGCAGGAACTGGGCTTGCCGTACGAACACCGGCCAATCCTGCCACGCACCGGGGAAACCCAGACGGTGGAATATACGGCTTTGACCGCGCGGCAAAAAATTCCGCTTTTGCGGGATGGCGATCTGACCGTCACCGAAAGCGCCGCCATTGTTTATTATCTGTCCGATTGTTACGGCCGGGACGATAACCGCCTTGTGCCGCCGGACCCGCGCGAACGCGCCCGTTGTCTGGAATGGTGCTTTTTTGCGATCAGCGAACTGGACGCGACCTCGCTGTACGTCATCCGGCGCCATCGCGACCTGAAACACATATATGGCGATGCGCCGGTCGCGAACGAAGCCGCCGCCGCGTATTTTCAAAAACAAATGCGCAGCGTCGATCGCGCGTTGGCGGACGGACGCGTCCACATCCTTGGAGATCGTTTTTCTGCCGCCGACCTCATCCTGTCCACCTGCCTCTCCTGGGCTTGCCGCTACGCCGTGCCTGTGTCCGATGCGGTCCGTGCTTATAACGAACGCATATGCGCCCGCCCCGCTTACCAGGAAGCGCTGGAACGCAATAAACCTCCATCCGGAATTGCCAAGGTCTGACGGTGTGCTATTTTCCGGCTTTTTCCACAGCGGTGAAATCCACCGCCGTCAGAAATTGTTTCAGCGTCGCCTCGGGCAGCCCGCGTCCTTCGATCCGCACGATAATACGATCGCCGGCAATGACGGAGAACGATCCCTCCTCCTTCATGTAAATTGTCCGCCGCCCGTTCACGATCTGCGTCCGCGCACCCGCCATCGCCGCCATGCCGCTGGACGCGAAGGCCGACAGCACCTGCATCATCGGTGAATCCGCCAGGATCGAGACCGTCACAGTGTCATCGCCCTTGTGGTACTTGCGAGAGGCGCCGGTGCCGCCACCGATCGCGGCGAGGCCCGCGGCGACGGTTTCCACCTCATCCGCAGTCCAACCGGCGGGCGGGGCGGGCAGCAGCTTGCCATAGGAATCCGCGCGGGCCTGACGCAGTAAATTTAACGCCGCCTCCAACCCCGCGATCGCCGTGGGCACGTCCCTTTTGCCATAGGCGGTCAGGGCCTCGTTGATCTGATCCACCACGTCGTCCGCCCGCGCGGGGATCGTCAACACAGTGGCAAGCAACAGCGGGAACAACAGGATACGAGATTTCATGGTCCGGACCTCCGGTGAGACCTTGCCATCGGGCCACGCCGGGGACCAGCGCGCAACGGTGGGGGCGGGGTCCCATAGGGGACATGCCAAAGCGGACATTCCGAAGCGGACATTGCTCCGCCGCCGCCGCCACCGCATAATCGGACGCATGACAGATGTCCTCACCCTCACCCTGAACGGGGAGAAACGCGATTTCGGCACATCCGAAGGCGGGCGCTTGTCCGTCATGGGGTTATTGACGGAACTGGGACTCGACATGCGCAAGGTCGCGGTTGAGCGTAACGAGGAAATCGTGCCGCGTTCCAGGTACATGGAAACATGGCTCGCCAGCGGCGATCTGCTGGAAATAGTGCATTTCATCGGTGGAGGCTGAAAGATGGACCACGTAGCGACAACCGCCGAGGACACATGGACGGTCGCCGGACGCATATTCCGTTCCCGCCTGATCGTCGGCACTGGCCGGTATAAGGACCTTGAGGAAACCGGCGCCGCCATCGCGGCCAGCGGCGCGGAAATCGTCACCGTCGCGGTGCGCCGGGTGAACATATCCGAACCCAACGCGCCGATGTTGCAGGATTACGTCGATCCCAAGAAATACACCTATTTGCCGAACACGGCCGGTTGCTTCACGGCGAATGAGGCCGTGCGGACCCTGCGTCTGGCGCGCGAGGCCGGGGGCTGGAACCTGGTGAAGCTGGAAGTGCTTGGCCCGCCTCCGCTGCTGTATCCGGACATGCGGGGCACGTTCGAAGCGGCGGAAGTCCTGATTAAGGACGGGTTCGAGGTCATGGTCTATTGCGCCGACGATCCGCTGGCGGCGAAGCGCCTGCAGGACATGGGCTGCGTCGCCATCATGCCTCTGGGCGCGCCCATCGGGTCCGGTCTGGGGCTGCAAAACCCGGCGATGCTGAGCATGATGATGGAACACATCACGGTGCCCTTCCTGGTCGATGCCGGGGTTGGCACCGCGTCCGACGCTGCGGTCGCCATGGAACTTGGCTGCACCGCCGTGCTGATGAACTCCGCGATCGCGCACGCGAAGAACCCGATCCTGATGGCTCAGGCGATGAAGCACGCGATTGAGGCGGGACGATTGGCTCACCGCGCCGGGCGCATGCCGCGGCGGATGGGCGCCGACCCGTCCAGTCCGCTGTCCGGCCTGATCCGGTGAATCAGGTCTCTGGGGAGCCCAGACCCAAGGACTGGATGTCGGCCAGATAGGCGTTCAACGCGGCTTCCATGGCCTGAATGTCTTGCGGCGCGGGCGCGCCGCCTATCCGTGCCAAATGTTCCAGCGATCGCCCCAGCAGCGTTAACCTTGGCGCGGCCACCGTGCTGGCCGCGCCTTTCAGTGTGTGCAGTTCCCGCAAGATTGTTGGGCGATCCTGTCCGCCCTCGGACAGGCGTCGCAGGCGGTCGCGCGTTTCCGTCTCGAAAATCCAAACGATCTCCCGCACGCCATCGTCTCCCAGCGCGTCGGCGAGGATGGCGAATTCCACCGGATCGAACGCCAGTGCTTCGGCCCGGCCGGCCGCGTCGTCCGGTTCCGCGGGCCAATGGGCCATCACGGATTGCTCCTGTTTGGTTTCGGGGAGGATATCGACAGAGAAGTCTTAGGGATTGGTTAAGACCGGCGGCTGAATCGAAAAAATGACGAGCGTATGCGCCGTGCGCGACGGAAAAAGCTTGGCACGCGTTATCGGTTGGCCATCTCTGGACATTCGGCGACCCGCCGATTAGCGTGACTTCCGGACAGGTCCGGTCCTGGGCTTTGGACGCGGGAAGAAACGCCATGGCGAACGCGGAAGCGATACGGGTCAGGTTTCTGAACCGGGAAGCGGCGGAGGTTTATCTGCTGCTGGATTTTCTGTCTGGACGCTCTGACCGGTCGTTGCGGCCCACCGCAGACGAGCAGGCGCGATCGCTGATGCAGGCGCAGGTCCATGCCGCCGTCCAAGGCGCGGCGGCCAACCCTGCTTTCGCGGCAGGCGCGGACGCTGTTCCCCCGCACGTCCCCGTCGATATTGCGGCCGCGCGGAAGATCGAGGCGGATTTGCAGGATCCGGCGCTTCTGATTCTTCGCGTCATGCAAATTCATTATCCTATCGAACCGGACAACCAGAACTTCGAAGCCGACGCCGCGTTTCTGCTGCGGGCGCGCGATGTCCTGAATTCCCGGGCGGCACCGGCGACCGGCGCGACGATCGCCTTTACGTCGATGGTGGTCGCGCGCGGGGCGAAGGCCCCAAGGGGAACGGCGCCGCGCGACGGCGGCGCCGGAGGGCCGGAGGACAATATTGGCGGTCGTGGTTTCGCCGGCAGCGCCTATCCGTGGTTGGCGGCGAAGGCGGCGGAACTGGATAATTGGGTCAGGCGAGGGGTGCGCTTCGTCTTCATCGTCCTACTTTTGACGATCGCGATCTCCGCTTACACGGCATGGGGCAAGGTCATGCTGGATACGTTGGACGCCGTGCGGCGCGACGACACCGCGACCCAGCAGGAACGCCAGGTCGACGCCAACGCGCGGAAGCCGGGGACGGATGGCGTTAATGTGCAAGCGGCGAAGCCTCAACCGGAGTGTCCCCGGGATCGGGATACAACCACAGATACGCGGGGGCTTTGTTACCGGCTCAACGATATCCTGATACGCAAGGAAACCACCAATAAAAATCTTGAGATGTGGTTGGGCATCGCAACGTTTTGGAACTGGACCGATTGGGCGTCCCGCTGGCCCTTCGCGTGGTTCGTCCATAAAACCGTGCCGGTGACTGAGGCATCCGACAGGCCAGGGATATGGCAAGCGGACGCCCGCCGAAAGGAAATCGAGCTACAGGGCGTCGCCTTGATGGCCGTGCTTGGCAACTACGTCATGCCGGTTCTGTATGGTCTTCTGGGTTCGTTTGCTTTCGTTCTGCGGCGGTATCATCGTCGGCTTGCCTTGGACCTGCTGTCGCCGCGCGATCTCCGCACCAATAACGTTCGTCTGCTTCTGGGCACCTTGATCGGCGGCTGTATCGGGCTGGTTTATTCCGGCTCCGGTCAGGCGCAGGCGACGGGAACGCTGGCGCTGGCGGTGACCTTGTCCACGTCGGCGATTGCGTTCCTCGCGGGTTACGGGGTCGATGGCGTGTTCAAGGTGCTCGACGCGCTGATCGCCCAGGTGTTCCGGGTCAACGGCACGGAAAACGCACCGGAGCAGGCGCCGCAAAAGTGAAAAACGGCCCAGCGGCGCGTGAAAGCATTTATTTCAACGGCGCAGCCCAGACGGAGGTGGCTGTCCCGTTGTTGGATTTCGCCGCGATGACCATTATCGTCGCGGAAGGCCGTTAGATCTGGCGGCTTCGCCGTCGCGCGTGACAACATTGACGCAGAGGTTCCCGGCTGGAATCGCGCCCGCTTGAACCCGCGCGGCCTGTCCTTGCGAATGCACCGCGCGGTCCCGCCTCGCGAGCCTCAGGCGAACAGCCGTATCGTCACGGTTTCGTCTTTTCAGTCGTCGTGGTCGTCGTTGTGCTTCCACCCGCGGCCGGCACCGATGTCGTGGTTTTTTCGGTTGTTGTCCGGCTACCGTGCGGACCGAGATAGCCGCCGCTGTAAACAAACGCGCCAAGTCCCACGACCACAACCAAAGCACCGACGATAAAGTACAGCGCGCTGTTGCTGCCGCCATTCGAGCCTTCAGACATTTCAATCTCCTGGGTCCATCACAGACGGGAAATTACGCGTTGAACAGCATCGCAAACCAGGACCGGAATCTACTCACGCGCCGGCGCGCGCGGCGCATTCTCGCCGCCTGTCTTCCGAAGAATGACCCCTTTCGCCGCAAGGATGGCGAGATCGGTATGGCGCGTATCCCCGGCGTATTATCGCGCGAAAGCTGCGATCTCCGCCCCAAACGCCTCGTCGAACGCCGGCTCGTAAACTCCCCCGTGCCCCCTCGGGGTCTCCGGCAAAAACACCGCCATGACATTCCCGCCCAACCGATCCCGCGCCGTTGCCAGCCGCCACGCGGGATCGGGGTCCCAGGGATCGCCGGCCAACTGCACCAGCACCACCCTTGCCGCGCTGTCCACCGCCGCCGCCCATAACGCCGCCCAATCTGCCAGCGCCGCCGCCCGCATGGCCTCCCGCGTCCCATGCGCTGCCGGCGAAAACGCCACCACCGCATCGGCGAGGCCCGGCTGCGCCAGCGCCGTCAGCGCGATCCACGCGCCCCGGGAATGCCCGGATACGATCACGCGGCGGTACCCGGACGCGCGCAATGCCGCGATCCCGCGCGCCAGAAGCTCGGCCCCGCGCGGTAACGGATCGTCGCGCCGCTCCCGGTTAAAGCACCAAACATCCAGGCCGGATGCGGCTTCGCGCGCCACGAAATCCGGGGGTGGGGGCGGTCCGGTTTCGGCCTGACCATAGGTGCCGTGGATCCAGACCAGCGCGCCGCGCGCCACCCCTGGGCCCGCGTGGGGAAACCCGGCGGCGCGGACAAAGCCCGGATCGGCGGCCAGAACCTGGCCGCTTAACATCAGCAGGACGCCAATAATCAGCCGAAGCACGCGGCCAGAACCTGCGCGAATGCCCGCGCCCGATGGCTGATCGCGTGTTTCGCGTCCGGGTCCATTTCCCCGCACGTCGCCGTCCCTCCCAGAGGCACGAACATCGGGTCGTATCCGAAGCCTTTATCTCCGCGCGGCGGCCAGACCATGGTGCCATCGACCCGGCCCTGAAACGTTTCGGTGTGCCCATCGGGCCAGGCGAGACACAGCGCCGCCACGAACCAGGCGCGGCGGTCCTGCGCCGCCCCAACCCGGTCGTTCACCATTGCCATGGCTTTCGAAAAATCCTTCTCCGGCCCGCCCCAACGCGCCGACAGAACACCGGGCGCGCCGCCCAAAGCCGCGACACAGAACCCGGAATCGTCGGAAAACGCTGGCATGCCGCTCGCCTCCGCCGCCGCCAGCGCCTTGATCCGGGCATTGCCGGCGAAGTCGGGCGCGGTTTCGTCCGGTTCCGGCAGGTCAAGCGCACCCGCCGAGATCATCTCGATCCCATACGGGCGCAGCAGCGTGGCGAATTCCGCGAGTTTGCCTCGATTATGGCTGGCCAGGACGATTTTCGAGCCCAGTGGAAGTTTGCGGCCCATCAGTCCCCCACGGCTTTGCGTTGTGCCGCGAACAGCGCCGCGGTACCGGTGCGGGCGAGGCGTAGGAGTTGCAAGAACTCTTCCTCGGAGAACGCGTTCTTTTCGGCCGTGGCCTGAATTTCGACCAACCCGCCGGTGCCGGTCAGCACGAAATTGGCGTCGGCTTCGGCGCCAGAGTCCTCGGTGTAATTCAGGTCCAGCACCGGGGTGCCGCCGACGATGCCGCAGGAGATGGCGGCGACCTGGCCGATCAAGGGCATGGTCTTGATGACGTTCATCTTGATCAGATGGCGGAACGCCAACGACAGAGCAACCCAGGCGCCGGTGATGGACGCACAGCGGGTGCCGCCATCGGCGTTCAGGACGTCGCAATCGACGGTGATCGACATCTCCCCCATCGCCGCGCGATCCACGACGGCGCGCAGGGACCGCCCGATCAGGCGTTGGATTTCCTGCGTGCGTCCGGATTGCTTGCCGCGGGCGGCTTCGCGGTCGCCACGGGTATGCGTGGCGCGGGGCAGCATGCCGTATTCGGCGGTGACCCAGCCCAGGCCGGAATTACGCAGGAACGGGGGGATTCGGCTTTCGACGGAGGCCGCGCACAGCACCTCGGTCCCGCCCATGCGAATGAGGCAGGAGCCTTCCGCGTGATGCGAAAAGCCGGTTGTCAGCGAAAATTCACGCAACGCGTCGTCGGCGCGGCCGGATGGGCGCATGTCGGTCTGTCCTTCTCAACTCGGTCAGCGGCGCTCTTACCAGCAAGGGGGTCAACTGGCCAATTGACCGCCGCTGTTTTAGGGTCAGCGTACTGGGAGACGCCGAAGGGATCGCCATGAAAAATCTGATTCGCATCGCTTGCGCGGCCTTGCTCTGCGCTGGGCCGGCGTCCGCCGAAACCATTGCCCGCGCCGGCGTGTCGCAGCGCGACCTGGGCGCCATGGACCCGGCGTTCGGGATCGGCAATGGCGACGAATTCCCGATCCGCCAGGTTTTCAGCACGCTCGTTAGCCCGCGCGACGGCACCGCCGACCTGAAACTGGAGCAGTTGCAGGGGGAATTGGCCGAGCGGTGGGAGATGTCGCCTGACGCGCGCACCTTCACGTTCTGGTTGAAAAAAGGCGTGCAGTGGCATCGTGGCTATGGCGAGGTCACCTCGGAAGATGTCGCGTTCACTTTGGCGCGCATGAGAGACCCGGCCACGGGCACGGCTTATTCCTCCAATTTCCGGCAGATCGAGCGTGTGGATGTGCCGGATCGTTACACGGTCGTGATCCATCTGAATACGCCGAACCCGTTTTTCCACGCGTTCGCGTTGATGCCGCGTTTCGGTGGCTACATCCAATGCAAAAAAGCCGTCCTGGAACTGGGCGATAAATACCGTCATAACCCTGTCGGCAGCGGCCCCTTTGCGTTTGCCAGTTATGAGCCCAAGCAGAAAGTCGTTACCCGTTCGTTCGACGCGTACTGGGGCGGCAAGCCCAAAATCGACGTTCTGGAAATTCTGTTTTTGCCGGAAACCGCGTCCCGAACACTTGGCTTCGTCAAGGGCGACGTCGATATGATCGAGGGCGCGACGGTGCCGGGGTGGCTGCCCAGTTTGCGGAAGCAAATGCCGCATGTGGTGGAGGATTTTGGTAGGCCCGGCTCTGTCTGGGCCATGCACCTGAACATGACGCGCAAACCGCTGGACGATTTGCGGGTCCGCCAGGCCATCGCCCATGCCATCGATCAACGGACCTGGCAGGCGGCTTTCGGCGACTTTGTCGAGCCCATGTATGGCGTCGCGCCGCAACGCGCCTATGGCGGCCTGGTCAAGGAAGATCTGCCCGCCGATTGGCCTTTCACCTTCGACCAGGAGCGCGCCAAAAAACTGCTCGCCGAGGCCGGGTTTCCGAACGGCCTGTCCATCGACGTGTTCATCACCGAGCGCGAGGAATATAAAACCCATTTGCTGATCGTGCAGGAGCAACTGCGCAAAATCGGACTTCAGTTGAATATCCGTGTCGTGGACCATACCAGCTACCACGCCGATATTCGCAAGGACCTTAATGCGATGACGGTTTATGGGTCGGGGCAGCCGCCATTGGCGCAGGCGGTTCTGAACGCGTTCTATAACTCCGCCGCGATTGTCACGAAGCCCAGCCGCAACATGAATTTCAGCCATTACGGCGATATCGCCGGAAATTCCGACGCGGCGATGGATCGGGCCAATCAAGAGACGGACGATGCGAAACGTCTGGCGCTGCTGAAACAAATTCAGATCGACATCCTGCGCCAGGTGCCCGCCATTCCGCTGCCGAGCCCGGCGTCCGCCTGGTTCCATAACGGCAAAACCATGGAGATCGGCTTTCCGGTGAAAGCCTATATGGGGACTTTCACCTTGGCCAAAGCCAGCAGTAAACGCTGAACCTCGCATGATCGCCTATATCGCCCGCCGCTTACTGGAAGTCGTGCCAACCGTTCTGCTGGTGCTGACGCTGGTATTTTTGGCCCTGCGCGTGCTGCCCGGCGATCCGGCCGTCGCGGCGTTGGGCGAATTCGCGACGCCCGCGGCGATTGAAACGTTCCGCCATAAACTCGGGCTGGATCAGCCGATATGGCGGCAATATGTCGCGTTTGTCAGCCAGGCGGTCACCGGCGATTTCGGCCAGTCGATGGTGAACGGCACGTCGATCAATGCGCTGCTGGCGAGATCGTTGCCCTATACGATGGAACTGGCCGCCGCAGCGTTGCTGTTCGGCATGACCGTGGGTGTTCCACTGGGGGTTTGGACCGCGACCAGGCGCGATGGCGCCGTTGACGGGATCGCGCGGATTTTCGCCTTGTTGGGGTTTTCGCTGCCGGATTTCTATATGGGCGTGTTGCTGTTGCTGGCGTTTTCGTTGCACCTCGACTGGTTTCCGATGTTGGGCGGTGGCGAAACGTTCTGGGATCGCATGCATCATCTGGTTTTGCCGGGCATTACACTCGGCCTGGTCATGGCGGCCTTCATCATGCGGCTGACCCGGTCGTCGATGCTGGAAGTGTTGCGCCGCGATTATGTCCGCACCGCCAGAGGCAAGGGTGTCGCCGAGATTTGGGTTATCTTCAAGCACGCGCTGCGCAACGCGCTGATCCCGGTCACCACGGGCATGGGGATTTATTTACTCACGACGTTATCGGGCACGATCACCGTCGAATTGGTTTTTTCACGCCCAGGATTGGGACAGTTGTTGATTGGGGGGATTTCGGCGCGGGATTACACGATGGTGCAGGCGGGCCTGGTCGTGTTTGCGTTCTTCGTCGTCGTCGTCAATTTGATCACCGATCTTCTCTGCGCCGCCATCGACCCGAGGATTACGCTGCGATGACGGACCAGGTTTCCATTCGCGCCTATATTGGCGGCAACAAGGTGGCCGCTGCGGGCATGGCGATCAGTGCGATGCTGGTTGTTCTTGCCATCGTCGCGCCCTGGATTGTTCCACGCGACCCGTTGGATCAGAATTTTCTGTCCTCTGGGCAAGGACCGTCGGGGGAATACTGGCTTGGCACCGACTCCTTCGGCCGCGACGTGTTTTCCCGGGTTCTGGCCGGTGCGCGCGTGTCGTTGTCGATCGGCATTGTCGCGCCGTCGATCGCCGCATTCGGCGGAATTTGGTGCGGCATGGTCGCGGGGTATTTCGGCGGCTGGACGGACCGGGCGATTTCGCGGTCTTCCGATCTGCTGATGTCGTTTCCAACCTTACTTCTTGGCGTCATGATCGCCGCCGCGCTTGGCCCGTCGTTTCAAAGCGCGGTAATTGCCATCTCCGTCGCGTTATTCCCGCGTTTCGTGCGGCTCTCGCGGTCCGCGACGCAGGTGGTGCGGCGCGAGCCGTTCATCGATGCCTCGATCGCCTCTGGGCGCGGCGCCGCCTCCATCATGTTGCGCCACGTGCTGCCGAATATCGGGGGATCGCTGATCGTCGCGCTGTCGCTGTGGATCGCCACCGCCATCCGCCTGGAAGCTGCCTTGTCGTTCCTTGGCCTTGGCGCGCAGCCGCCCGCGCCGTCCTGGGGCAACATGATCCGCGACGGCATGTCCGACCTGATCGGTGCCCCTTGGCCCGCCGCCTGCGCGGGCGCCGCGATCACCGTGGCCGTGTTGGCCTTCAACATGGTCGGCGACGCGCTGCGCGATATGCTCGACCCAGAGATCGACACATGAGTCTGCTGGAAGTCAGCGATCTGCGCGTGCATCTGGCGACCCAGCGCGGGGTCGTGCGCGCGGTGGACGGCATATCGTTCGCCGTCGAAGCCGGTCGCGCCTTGGGCATTGTCGGCGAGTCCGGCTGCGGCAAAACCATGACCGCGCTGTCGTTGATGCGGCTGCTGCCGTCGCCACCCGCCCGTATCGTGGGCGGATCGATCCGTTTTCAGGACGAGGAGATCCTGGCGATGGACACTGCCCGCCTGGCGGAAATACGCGGCGGCGCGATGGCGATGATTTATCAGGACCCGCAGACCAGTCTCAATCCGGTCTTCACGGCCGGGGAGCAAATCGCCGAGGCCGCGCGGCTTCATCGCCGGGAGTCCCGTGCCGCCGCGATGGCTCGCGCGGTGGATATGTTGCGACTGGTTAATATACCCGATCCCACGCGTGTCGCGACGGCGTATCCGCACCAACTCTCTGGCGGTATGCGCCAGCGCGTCGTTATCGCGATGGCGTTGGCCTGCGATCCGAAACTTCTTATCGCCGATGAGCCGACGACCGCGCTGGACGTGACAATCCAGGCGCAGATTCTCGATTTGTTACGAAAACTGCGCGACGAACTTGGCCTGGCCGTCATTCTGATCACCCACGATCTCGGCGTGATCGCCGATCTGGTGGACGAGGTCGCGGTGATGTACGCGGGCAAGGTCGTCGAACACGCGCCGGTCAGGGACTTGTTCGCCGCGCCGAAGCACCCTTACACACAGGGGTTGTTACGTTCTGTTCCGTCGTTGGAAACCAAAGAGCATCGTCTTCGCACCATCGAGGGCACGGTGCCGCCGCCATTGGCCATGCCCGCCGGGTGCCGCTTCAATCCGCGCTGCACGCTTGCGATGGATAAATGCCGGGAGGCGGAACCGCCCAGAGTGGAAACCTCCGCCGGCGCCTACGCGGCCTGCTGGGCTTTGACGCCATGACCGTGCCGCTGCTGTCCGTTCGCGACCTGAGCAAGCATTTTCCGATTTCCGGCGGGTTCCTCAACGCACGGACCACGGGCCAGGTGAATGCCGTCGATGGCGTGTCCTTCGACGTCGCGCCTGGTGAAACGCTGGCCATTGTGGGGGAGTCCGGCTGCGGCAAATCCACGACCGGCCGCATGATATTGCGTCTGACCGAGCCCACCTCTGGCACCGTGATGTTCGATGGCGCCGATCTGATGCGGCTCAGCACGAGCGCGTTGCGGCAACGCCGTAAATCGTTGCAGATCGTTTTCCAGGACCCCTACGCGTCATTGAGTCCGCGCAACCGCGTCGAAGACATTATCGCTGAGCCGCTGGATGTGCATGAACCTGGACTTTCGCGGGCGGACCGGCGGGACCGCGTGGTGGAATTGCTGCGTCTTGTCGGTCTGGACGCGATCCATTTGCGCCGCTATCCATTCGAGTTTTCAGGCGGGCAGCGTCAGCGCGTCGCCATCGCGCGGGCGTTGTCGGTGCAGCCGCGGCTGATCGTCGCGGACGAACCTGTCTCGGCGCTGGATGTTTCGATTCAGGCGCAGGTTGTTAACCTAATGCAGGATTTGCAGGAACGTTTCGGCCTGTCTTATGTGTTCATATCGCACGATTTGGCGGTGGTCCGGCATATCGCGCATCGTGTCGCAGTCATGTATCTTGGCAGGTTGGTGGAGGTCGCTGACACCGCAGCGTTGTTCAGCGCGCCGCACCATCCCTATACGCAGGCGTTGCTATCGGCCGCGCCTGTTCCCGATCCGGAACGAACCCGGTCGCGTATCGTACTGGGTGGCGACGTGCCGGGTCCGGCGAACGCGCCGCCGGGTTGCCATTTTCATCCGCGGTGTCCGATTGCGCGCGATATCTGCCGTACGACCCGCCCCGACTCGAAACAGGCCGCGCCTGGGCATTTCGCGGCATGTCATTTCGCGGCACCGTTTCCGATACCGCGAGGGTGATGGCTCACCCCGCCGCCAGCGCCTGCGCCAAATCCGCGATCAAATCGTCCGCCGTCTCCAACCCGATCGACAGCCGGATCACGTCAGGACCGGCGCCCGCGGCCATGCGTTGCTCGTCCGTCAACTGGCGATGCGTGGTCGAGGCCGGGTGCAGGATCAGGCTGCGCGTGTCGCCGACATTGGCCAGATGGGAGAATAAGTTGACGCCTTCAACCATTTTTATCCCGGCCTCGAATCCGCCTTTGACGCCAAACGTGAAAACGGAGCCGGCGCCTTTCGGCAAATATTTCTTCGCCAACGCGTGGTACGGACTGGACTCAAGACCGGCGTAGGACACCCAGGACACTCTCTCATGGCCCGCCAGGAAGTCCGCGACCTTCATGGCGTTTTCGCAATGGCGTTCCATCCGGATGTGGAGCGTTTCAGTGCCGGTGATCGTTAGAAACGCGTTCATCGGCGCCATCGTTGGGCCGTAATCGCGCAAGGCCACGGCACGCGCCTTGGTCGTGAAGGCAAAGTCGCCAAAATTCTCGTAGAATCGCAGTCCGTGATACGCCGGTTCCGGCTCGGTCATCGACGGGAATTTCCCGCTGGCCGCCCAATCGAATTTGCCGGATTCGACGACCATGCCGCCCAT
>JAYWAX010000330.1:0-5209 GCA_043782125.1 Acetobacteraceae bacterium
GTAACAGGAGCCGCAGGCGCTGGGCCGGATGGGGTGGGGGTAACAGCCGGGGCGACAGCGGGAGATGCCGCTACCGCATTAGGCGCGGGAGGCGAGGTAGCCGCACTTGTAGAGGGAGTGGCCACGTTCGCCGCGGTCACAACGGCTGCTTTGCCGTTTGCCGGATCTTGTGCCGCATTTAAATTCACCAGAAGCGTGATAAGCGCATTTTGCTGAGTATTGGTGTCTTGTATCAACTTGTAGCGGTCAGATTCGGCTGCAAAGGGGACAGAGCGACATGAGTTGAATTGAGCGATATCCAGAGCTTGAATTAATTCTGACGCCTTTTGGAGCGTTACAGGATCTAGACTGGCATTCCCGACCTTAACAATGCCACCCAATTGGGTTATTGGAATCTCCAGGCCACCGATTTTCGTGGAGTTTCCCTGATAATTTATTATCATTGCGCAATGCATCGTTACCTTACCGTTTGGCAATATTGCGGTATAATCAAGAAACGGCGGGGGGGGGGGGGGTTGGTATGCATCCAGCCATCAGTGGAAACAAGGAGGCCCACGTCAGTACCCTTTTCATGACATTCTCCATTTTGAGACGGTATTTCCTATGGATTACCATAACAACATTTCCTGTTTGGCTGGCAATTGTCAAGAGGCCGGGCCTGCCCGGGCAGAAAACGCGTTTTTGCGTTGCGTATCGCTGTCTGATCAACTCTCACAAGGTAGGTTTTAGAACAGCCTAAAACTCCCTCTTTTCGTTGGGTGGCACGTTTCAGAAATCTGTTTCGTACCCACGGCTTGGAATTTGCCGGCAAACAGATACCTCGGAAAATGCACATCGCCGCCACGGGAAACGCGTCTCATAAAAGTACGGCCGGCGATCAGTCTCTGAAGTGGAATTGCGTCTCCAAACCAATAGCACCGGAATGAAGCGGCAACCGTTCAGCGTGTCTCTCGGCCGCTGCGTCAGAGTCCCAAACGCCCGCTGGCGGAACCACGTTCCCGACGATTTCCGGGTAGCGCCGCGAACACCTCTCGCCGTATCCGGGCCAACACCCCGCCCCGGTGCGCCGCGTCTGTCTGCCACAAATAGGCGAGTCCCGAGTCCGGCATCTCCGCCGCCGCGACCCCGCGCGAAAGACGCACCGCAGCCCAGACCGCCCGCGGCGTATCAAGCCAACACCCGTTCCGCGCCCCTTTTACCAAATATCCCAGTACCCTCGGCGTCAGCGCCAACCACGACGCGCCCCATTTCCGCTCGATGTAAATCCGGTTACGTACAAAATGAAACCAGCGCGCGCCAGACCAGGCGATTCTTCGTTGCGGGCTGACTTTGTGCCGCACCGCGATATCGCCGCGATAACGGACCCGCCATCCGCGCGCGATCGCCCGCAGGCAGAAGTCATACTCTTCCCAACAGAAGAACAACCGATCGTCGTACCCGCCCGCGTCATCCCACGCCGCGCGCCGGATGGCATGTCCGGCGCCGACAAACGTGGCGGCGTCAAAGGCCCCGCCTGCGAGCGGACGCAGCGCTGCGGGATATCCCCACGACGTCGGATCGTCGCCGCCGGTCGAGTCCAGGACGATCCGGCACCCCACCGCCGCGAGTCCGGCATCGGCCTCCAGAACGCGGCACATCTGTGCCACTGTATCGAAACCATCGAATTCCGCGTCATTGTCCAGCGCCACGATGGTCCGCCCGTGGCCGATTCTGGCGGCCAGGTTCCGCCCGCCTGCGACGCCCAGGTTGTGATCCGATGCGACCAGAGTGGCGCCGGTCCGCCCGTCTATCGTCGCGGCCAGGCGCGCCAGGGTCTCGGGCCGCGACCCCTGATCGACCACGATCACGTGCCGGGACACGCCCGTCTGCGCCAACGCCGAATGGATTGCCGCCACGGTTTCGTCGGCCCGGTCCAGCGCGAGGATCGCGATATCCGCGTCGTATGCGCCCATAGGCGGCGCGGCGGCCCCGGCGATGTGCCGTATTGTCATGAATCAGCGCACCGGCACGGCGAGGTAAGCCAGCCGTTTGAACTCCTTCCGCCCCCGCGCCATGGCGTCCAGCACCAGGCCGCACCCCAGGGACAGGAACGCCAGCAACACCATGCTCGCCGCCAGGACCGCCGTCGGCAGCCGCTCCACCAGGCCGGTGTGCAGGAACGCGATCACCACGGGCAGGCCAAGCGCCAGCGCCGAACTCAACAGGATCGCCATGACGAAAGAGAAAAAGCCCAAGGGGCGTTCCTGTTCGATCAGCGTGACGATTTCGCGCAGGATGCGGAACCCGTCGGCGATCGTGTTCAACTTCGAGACAGAGCCCTCGGGGCGGCTGCGATACGGCGCCGGGACCTCGGCGACGGGCATGTTCAGGGTCAGCGCGTGAATGGTGAATTCCGTTTCGGTTTCAAACCCGCCTGACAATGCCGGGAAGGATTTCACGAAGCGGCGGCTGAACACGCGGTAGCCGGACAGCAGATCGCCGATGCCGCCGCCAAATACGTGGCGCACCATCCCGCTGAGCACCGCGTTGCCGAACCGATGCCCGCGCCGGTAAGCGGCGGCTTCTGGCAGGACTCGCGCGGCATTGACCATGTCCAGCCGCGATTCGTGCAACAAGCGAATCATTCCGGGCACGGCGGACGCGTCATAGGTATCGTCGCCATCGACCAGCACATAAACATCGGCGTCGATATCGGCGAACATCCGCCTGACGACATGGCCTTTACCCTGCAACCGTTCCGTTCCGACCTCGGCCCCCGCCGCGCGCGCCATCGCCGCGGTGCGATCGGTGGAGTTGTTATCGTAAACGAAAATCTCCGCTTTCGGCAGCGCCGCGCGAAAATCCGCGACGACTTTGCCGATGGCGGCTTCTTCGTTATGGCAGGGGATCAAAACGGCGACCGTGGGCTCTGGCCGCCGCCGCGCCCCTGCGCGCCAATCCGCCCTGTCCTTTGGCAAGACAGCAGCGGCGGTAAGCGAGGCCGGGGGCGCCCGGAAAATTGTTTCGGACATGCCAGTTACCCCGGTCAATAGGCGTTATGGGCGCGCAACACCGTACCCGCGGTGCGCCCGATGATCGATAAATCCAGCCGCGCCGACCAGGTCGCGATATATTCCAGGTCGCAATCGATCCGCCGCAGCAATTTTTCTTCGGTGTCGGTCTCCCCGCGCCAGCCCCGCACCTGCGCCAAACCGGTCATGCCCGGCTTCACGCAGTGACGCGCGGCGTAACGATGGGTCACGTCTTCGAACAATCGCCCGCCGGCGCGGGTGCCGGGTGCGTGCGGGCGCGGCCCGACGGCCGACATGTCGCCCCGCAGAACGTTCAGAAGCTGCGGCACTTCGTCCAACGAATACCGCCGCATCCAGGCGCCGATCCGCGTGACCCGGGGGTCGTCCCGCGTTGCCTGGCGCAACACGCCAGGGTGTTCATCCCGCCGGCGCAGCATACCAGGGCAATCGTCCTGCTGGCGCATCGAGCGGAATTTATACATCGTGAACAGCACGCCATGCAGCCCGACACGCTGCTGGCGGAACAGCACCGGACCGCGGCTTTCCATGCGAATGGCTGCCATCAGAAACAGCGCGGGGATCGCGAGTAACACCAAACAAATCGACGCCACCGCCACGTCCAGAAGCCGCTTGAACAGACGGGACCGCGCGTCCAGACGCCAGGCGGGCGCCAGCACCAGCCGGGGTTGCCACACGGGCGAGGCGAACGAAATCCGCTCCCGCGACGTTAAAAATTCATCGAATTCCCGGTCGCGCGTCGCATAAGAGATGTCCAGCATAAGACCACCGCGTGTTCGGTTGAACGCGCGCCTATCTCGGCCCTGAGGGGTAAATTTTTAGTTAATGTGAAACGCGCGTGTACGCATGGCGGCGAATTTCCGGTGTCCGGCGCTCAGGGTCTGGAACACACAACGAACCGGGTAACGAAACGCGAACCGGCCATCAGCGAAATACCATCTTCCTGGATAAATTGAAGTTCAGCACCATGCCGGCCAGCGCGCCCGCGAAAACAGCGATCGCCGGTTCCCGCGCCGCCGCGTCCACGAAGGCGATCAGCAGCGCGTAAAGCCCGCGATTGATCGCGAACCCGCCGAGATTGGCGGTCAGGAACCGTCCCCACTGCACATACCACGGAGCGGAGCCGGTCTGGCCGCGAAACGTCCAGAGACGGTTGAAAAACCAGGTGCCGGTCGCGGCAGTGAAATACGCGGCAAGGCCCGCGACATACAGGCCAACGAACGGCCACAGCGCGTAAACCGTCGCGGTGTCGATCGCGAAACCGATCAGCCCGACCATGCCGAACATGCCGAATTGCGCCAGCAGCCGGACCCGGGGCTCTGTCGCCACGGCGCGCAAGGGACCTGGCAGTAAGGCGGCCGCGCGCAGCAAGAACCCGGTCATTGGCATTCGATCGTCCTCATTCCTCTGTGCCGTCCAACGATCGTCCAATGGCGCCCCTGGCCCTTGCCGACCGCCGCCCGAACCGTCTACACGCCGCGCAATACCAAATACTCTGGGCTTGTCCGCTCAGTTAAGGAGATACCATGGCGACCGAGCGCACTCTTTCGATCATCAAACCGGACGCCACAAGGCGGAACCTGACCGGCAAGGTCAACGCCGTGCTGGAAGGCGCTGGGCTGCGCATCGTCGCGCAGAAGCGGCTGCACCTGACGACCGCGCAGGCGGAAGCATTTTACGCGGTTCACGCGGCGCGCCCGTTTTATCGCGACCTTGTGACCTTCATGACCTCTGGCCCGGTCGTCGCGCAGGTGCTGGAAGGCGAGAACGCCGTGCAGGTAAACCGCGACACCATGGGCGCCACCAACCCCGCGCAGGCCGCCGACGGCACCATTCGGAAACTGTTCGCCGAGAACATCGAGGCGAATTCCGTCCACGGGTCCGACAGCGCCGAGAACGCGGCCAATGAGATCGCGTATTTCTTCGCCGGCATCGAAATCGCGGGCTGACATCGTCATGCAGTGGGTGCTTTTGCTGAGCCGCGCGTTAATGGCCGCCATTTTCATCTATGGCGGTTATGGCAAAGCGATGGCGCCCGCCGCGACCATGGCGACGATGGCGAAATATTTCGGCCAGCAACTCAGCGGACCCGGTTACGCCGTGACGCTGGCGGTAGAAATCGGCGTAGGTCTGGCCTTTCTTCTCGGATGGAAATCCCGCTGGACGTCGTTGACGCTCGC
>JAYWAX010000331.1:0-5149 GCA_043782125.1 Acetobacteraceae bacterium
GCCCGGAATCCGCCACCGCGCCTTTCACGGCTTCAAGCGCGTGCGCCGCCAGCGGAATATCCGCCATCCGCGACACTTTGGAATAGCCCACGCCGCTGACGACGATCTTGCACCGGTTTTCCCACATGCGATCTCTCCCCTTACCGCGCAAGCCGAAATTGCGGCAGCACGATGTCGTCGTTCAATTTTTCGAAAATCACCTCGACACGGCGTCCCACCTTCGCTTCGGTGTAGTCCGATTCCAGCAAATTTCCCGCCATCAGCGCACCGGGCGCCGCGTCCAGTTCCACCACGATGCTGGCGTACGGCACGGCGGACGCGAAACGTTTATCGCCGGTGTGGTACATGACGGTATAGGCGTAGATTGTTCCGTCGCCTTGCACGGGCTCGAATTTCAAATCTACGCTCATGCACTGCACGCAGGTGGCATATGGCGGGTGTTGGAAATGGCGGCAGCTCTGGCAACGCTGCAACGCCAGCGCGTGTTGTTTGGCCGCATCCCAGAATGGCCGTGTCCACTCGTTGGGTACGGGGATCGGCCGGGTTACTTTGCTCCAGTCGCTCATTCGCTTCGCCTCGTGTCACCGGTTCGCCGGACAGTTTAAGGCGCGCCGGGCGCCGGGGATAGCCGTCGCGTAACACCCGAGGGCCGCGATGCGCTCGCTGCCGGCAATACCAAGATAACGCGGTTCGGCTGGAATACCTGGCTTATCCTGAAACGTATGCCTTTAGAACAGATCGCGCGGCGACGAACCGCGCCCGGTGCCACCGAGAATGAGACCGCAGCCTGGCGTCCGGAGCAAAACCCGCGGTAGGCTCACGTCAACCCAGGAGCACCCGGCATGCGCGTCGTCGCCCTCGAAGAACATTTCACCGCTCCCACCCTGTCGGGGCGAATCGATCGCGACGCGGTACAACGCCGCGGATACCGCCCGCGCCGTGCTCCGCTCTCTGGCCCAAGCCCCCTCGAACTTGCCCCCGACCTGGGGCTCGGCCGCCTGCGGCTGATGGACGAAGCCGGCATCGCGGTGCAGGTCCTGTCCAACACCGGGCCCGGCCCGGATCTGGTGCCGGGCGCCGCGGGCGTGGACCTCGCCAAAGCCCTGAACGACCACTTGGCCGAAGGGGCCGGACGCCACCCGGACCGGCTCGCGGGCTTCGCCGTTCTGCCTATGTGCAGCCCGGACGCCGCGCCCGCGGAACTCGAACGTGCGGTCAAAAGTCTCGGGTTCCATGGTGCCCTGATCAACGGCACCACCGAGGGACGGTTCCTCGACGATCCCTGTTACGACGCGCTTTTGTCCCAGGCGGAAGCGCTGGATGTTCCGATTTATATCCATCCGCATCTGGCGCCGGACGCCGTACGGCAAGCGTATTATTCCGGACTCGAGCCTGGTGCCGGACGCGTGTTGGAAGCGGCGGGTTGGGGCTGGCATTCCGAAACAGCATTGCACGTGTTGCGCCTGGTGCTGTCGGGCGCGCTCGATCGCCATCCGCGCCTGAAATTGATCGTCGGTCACATGGGCGAAATGCTGCCGGTCATGCTGGCGCGCGCCGACGATGTCTTCAAACTGGATGTCGATCATCTGCAGCGCCCGATCGGACAGACGATCCTGGATCAGGTCTGGATCACCACCGCCGGCATTTTCACCGAGCCGCCATTCCTCGCGGCGCTGCTGACCTTCGGTATCGACCGGATCATGTTTTCAGTCGATTATCCCTACGCATCCAACATGCAGGGCCGCGCGTTCCTTAACCGCATCTCATTACCGCCTGCGGATATGGCGAAACTGACGCACGGCAACGCGGACGCCTTGTTGAAATTGAAAGTCCCTGCCGCAGGTTAAGGAAATCGCTTCCATGACGCTCCCCAAAGCTCTCGAAAACATCCGCATCGTCGATTTCAGTTGGGTCCGCGCCGGTCCCTGGGCCACCCGCTGGCTCGGCGCGCTTGGCGCCGAAATCGTCAAAATCGAATGGCCCGAAACCGAGCGCGGCCGGCTGCCAAGTTCCACCACGCCACAGGGCCTGGAGGTCAACCTCAACACATCCGGCAATTTCAATGACACCAACGTCAATAAAAAAAGCCTGACACTGAACGTCCGCAGCCCCAAAGGGCTGGAGATCGTGAAGCGCCTGATCGCGGTGTCCGACATCGTGATCGAGAATTTCAGCTCCCGCGTGCTCCAGAAATGGGGCCTCGGATACGAAGAATTGTGCAAGATAAAACCCGATATCGTTTACGTATCGATGTCTGGGTACGGGCATACCGGGCGGAATCACCATTACACCACCTTCGGACCCGTGGCGCAGGCTGTGTCAGGCCTGACCTGGCAGTCCGGACTGCCGGACGCCCCGCCCGCCGGGTGGGGCTGGTCGTACATGGACGATACCGGCGGCATGTACGGCGCGATGTGCGCGCTCACCGGTCTTTACCATCGCAACATGACTGGAAAAGGCCAGCATATCGATCAGTCGCAGATGGTTTCCAGCGTTCCGCTGAACGGGCCGGCGTTACTGGATTTCACCGTCAACGGCCGAGGCACGCGCAGACCAGGGTTTCCGCCCGGAAATCGCGCGCACTGGCCCGGCACGCCGCTGGTCAATAATTACCGAGGACCAACGGTCGCGCCGCATAACGCCTATCGCACCGCACCCGGCGGTTATAACGACTGGTGCACGATCGTTTGCCAGTCCGACCAAGAATGGCGCAGCCTGGAAACGCTGATGGGGCAGCCGCCCGATCCCCGGTTCGCGACCGTTTCCGGCCGGTTGGCAGACCAGGAAGCCCTGGACGCCCTGATCGAAACCTGGACCCGGTCCCTTGGAAAATACGAGATAACGGAACGCTGTCAGGCGGCCGGCATTCGCGCTTTGCCCGTGCAAAGCGCCGAGGATCGCGTGGAGAACGACGCGCAATTGCGGGAGCGCGGAATGTACTTGCCAATGACTCATCCCGCTCTGGGCACGCACAAAGTGCAAAACGCCCCGTTCAAAATGTCGGCCACGCCCGCCACGAACACAATGCCCAGCCCCATGATCGGGCAGCATACACGCGAAATCGTCGAAGGCCTTCTGGGCTACAGCCGCGACGATCTTCGCGCCGGCTTCGACGATGGCACGTTCTGGCCCACGCAGCGGCCACGATTTCCCTATCAGGAGGAGATGCTGCGATGACCGGCCCTCTGGCGGGATTGCGGGTGCTCGAACTCGCGAACGAAACCGGACATTTCTGCGGAAAGCTACTAGGCGACCTCGGCGCCGATGTCGTCAAGATCGAGCCACCCAACGGCGAAGCATGCCGGCACACGGGGCCGTTTCTGGATGACATTCCACACCCGGACCGAAGCTTGTCGTTTTGGTACTATAACACTTCGAAACGCGGCATCACGCTTAATCTGGAGACGAAGGATGGCCGCGCGCTGTTCCGCCGCCTGGCGAAAGACGCGGATATTGTTCTGGAAACGTTCCGTCCCGGATATCTCGCGTCGCATGGCGCGGATTACGATTCGTTGCGCGGGGACAACCCGGGCCTGATCCTGTGCGCGCTGACCCCCTTCGGCCAGACCGGTCCATGGCGGGATTATCTGTCCACCGACCTGCTGCACATGGCCGCCGGCGGCGAAATGGCCTCCTGCGGCTATGACCAGGCCGACGTGCCCAATGCGCCGCCCATCGCGCCCGGCGGCGCCAACGCCTGGCACATGGGCGGTCACTACGCCTACATGGCGATCGCCGCGGCGCTGGTTTACCGGACGATGTCGGGGCACGGGCAGTTCATCGATACCTCGATCCACGAGGCCTGCGCGCTGACAACCGAATCGGCCGTCGCGAATTACATCTATCGTGGCGAAACATTGCGCCGGCAAACCGGCCGCCACCACGCGCCGGGCCCGACCGCCCGGACCCAGTTCCGCGCGAAAGACGGGATTTATGTGACCGCGCTGATATCCGGCGGCCTGAACCCGCGCAATGTCCGCGACCTCGCCAGCCTGATGGACCAGTACGGAATGGCGGGCGACCTGAAAGAACCGCGCTATCAAGATCAGGCCGTCATCGCGGAAAACGCGGGTCATATCATTGACGGCCTGCTCGCCTCCTTCATCGCCAGCCTCCCGGCGGAGGAGGTTTATCGTGCGGGCCAGGAACGCGGCTTCACCTGGGGAGCGGTGCGCGCGCCCGAGGATTTGCTGAACGACGAACATCTGCACGATCGCGGGTTCTGGAAGGACGTCGAGCATCCCGAACTCGCGCGCACTTTCGTCTATCCCGGCGAAGCGGCGATTTTCAACGGGTCTCCATGGGTTATTTCGCGGCGGGCACCGTTGGTTGGCGAGCACAACACAGATATCTATCGCGACGAACTGGGCTTGACGCCGGGCGAACTGACGGTCCTCGCCGAAAATGGCGCGATTTAATCTACGGGCTCATCCCGGAGTCCGGTCGCGGCGGGCTCGCCGTTAAATCGCCCCGCCGCGCCGCAATTCCTCGACGTCGTCTTTGGAAAATCCCCAGCCCATCAGTCCAGACTCGTTATGCGCCCCAATCCCCGGATCGAGTTCCTGGATTGCGCCTGGTGTCCGCGAAAACCGCGGTGCCGGTGCGGGTTGCAAAACCCCATCGACTGTCACGAAGGTTTCCCGCGCGACGTGATGCGGATGCGATGGCGCGTCCGTCAGGTTCAAAACGCCGGCGAAACAGGCGTCGCTGCCCTCCATATGCGCGATCCATTCCGCCTGCGTTTTCGTCAGAAACACCGCCTCCAACCGCGCCCGCAAATCCGGCCACGCCGTTGGATCGCGCTGACGTTCGCCGGGGAAATCGGCAAATCCCAGTTTCGCCATCAGAATGGCGAAGAATTGCGGCTCGATGGAACCCAGCGCGATCCAGCGCGCATCTCGACATTTGTAAACACCGTAATATGGCGCGCCGCCATCGACGCCGTTGGACTCGCGGGTGTCGGCCCAACGCCCGCCCGCCATGTGGCCATAAAAGGCCGCCATCAACGACGCGGCCCCATCGCTCATCGCCGCGTCCACCACCTGGCCCTCGCCGGACGCGCGCGCATGCAGCAACGCCGCCAGCATGCCGACCGCCAGATACATTGCGCCACCGCCGAAATCGCCGACCAGGTTCAACGGCGGCACCG
>JAYWAX010000332.1:0-5118 GCA_043782125.1 Acetobacteraceae bacterium
CTTTCGCGATGATACAAAGTCGTGGATGGCGCGCCTTCGCGCACCATGACGTGGTACGTCCGCCGGTGTGACGGTCAAAGGTTCCGTCAGTTGGTATAATACCATACATCCGAACGATTGACTCTCGGCACGGCTTCTCCTCCTCGTCATGGCACGGCTCGACCGGGCTTTCGGGCGCGGTACATCGATCGAACGAGAGGCGCTTTCTGTGGTTTATCGCGCCCACTCTCGCAATGGGGTACCGCTCCGGATGGCCCGCTCGGGGGCGTGCCATGACGGGGAGGGGACCTCGCGATGGGTCAATCGTTCGTGCCGCTGGGATAACACGGCGTTCATCTCCGGGACATCGCCTGGCCGTCGTTGAGGGTGTAAAGGAACCGTCATGCTGTCCCGATGGTCCGCGTCGATTCCGATCGCGATCCTGCTTCTGCCAGGCGCGTTTGCGCCTGCGGCGGCGCAGGTGCGCGATCCCGCCCGGGTAAGCGATCCCGCCCGGGTAAGCGATCCCACGGTGATCAGCGATACGCCGGAATATTGCGGCGTGTTGAAAAATCGTATCGACGGTCTGGCCCAGGAGACGCCGGGGGCGATGCCGGCGGAGGTGGCGGAATTATCGATCGAAGGCGAACGGATGTGCGAACACGGGCATATTCGCGGCGGTTTGCTGCGATTGCGTCGCGCCATCGCGATCTTGCGTCATTCCGGAAACTAACGCTCGCCGCCAGAATTTTCCGCGTGTTTATCCCCCGCGAATTTGCCCAGGGGGCGGATACCGTGTCTGGGCGAACCCGTGCTATCGTATCGGCAGGAAGTACACCCACGATACGATGGGGGAGGGTTTTTTGGCCGGCGACGAAGCATGGAACGAGGAACGGGCTGAGGCGATCATCGCCGCGCGCGCGGGTCAACCGGGCGCCACGCTGCCAATTCTGCACGATCTTCAGGGCGCGTTCGGCTGCGTTCCGGCCGAGGCCGTGCCGCTGGTGGCCAAGGCGCTGAACCTCACCCGCGCCGAGGTCCACGGCGTCGTCACGTTTTATCACGATTTCCGCCGCCATAAGCCGGGCCGCCACGTGCTGCATTTGTGCCGGGCGGAGGCCTGCCAGGCGGTGGGGGCGAATGGGCTCGCCGCGCACGCGAAATCCCGCCTGAACGTCGATTGGCACGAAACCTCGGCCGATGGCGCCATCACGCTGGAACCGGTTTTCTGTCTGGGCTTATGTGCGATCGGACCGGCGGCGCTGCTGGACGGCGCCCCACTGGGCCGGCTCGATCCCTCTGCGCTGAATGCGGTGTTGGAGCCTTTGTCGTGACCCGGATTTTCGTGCCAATGGACGCCGCCGCCCTCGCGCTTGGCGCCGATGCCGTGGCGCAGGCGCTGGCGCCGCATGCGACGATCGTGCGCACCGGCTCGCGCGGGATGTTCTGGCTGGAACCAACGATCGAGGTCGAAACGGACGCGGGCCGGATCGCTTATGGGCCGGTGTCCGCGGCGGATGTGCCTGGTTTGCTGGCGGCGGGTCTGCTGACGGGGGGCGAACACGCCTTACGCCTGGGACGGCCGGAAGAGATCCCGTTCCTGGCCCGTCAGACCCGCCTGACTTTCGCCCGCTGCGGCGTGATCGATCCGCTGTCGCTCGACGATTACCGCCGGCATGGCGGTCTGGAAGGGCTGGAGAAAGCGCGCGCCCTGGGCCGGGCGGAAACCATCGATACTGTCCTGAAATCGGGCCTGCGCGGCCGTGGCGGCGCGGGCTTCCCGGCGGGCATCAAGTGGAAAACCACCGCCGACGCCACCGGCGGCGAGAACAACGGCAGCGCCGCCGGCGGCGAGAACAACGGCAGCCCCACCGGCGGCCAAAAATATATCGTCTGCAACGCGGACGAGGGCGATTCCGGCACCTACGCCGACCGCATGCTGATGGAGGGCGACCCCTTCTGCCTGATCGAGGGCATGGCGATCGCCGGTTTTGCCGTCGGCGCCACCAAGGGTTACGTCTACACCCGCTCTGAATACCCGCACGCGATCGCGACGTTCGATGCGGCGTTGGCCGTTGCCCGCGCGGCCGGCCTTCTGGGTCCGGCCTTCGACATCGAGCAACGGGTGGGCGCGGGTGCTTATGTCTGTGGCGAGGAAACCGCGCTGCTGGAAAGCCTGGAGGGCCGCCGCGGCCAGGTACGCGCCAAACCGCCGCTGCCCGCGCATAAAGGGCTGTTCGGCAAACCCACGGTCATCAACAACGTCATCACCCTGGCCAGCGTGCCGGGCATTTTGCGCCACGGGCACGAACCGCATCAGGCCATCGGCTATGCGCGGTCGCGCGGCACGATGCCGATTCAACTGGCCGGCAACGTCCGCTACGCCGGGTTGTTCGAGGCCGGGTTCGGCCTGACATTGGGCGAAATCGTCAACGACATCGGCGGCGGCACCCGATCTGGCCGTCCGGTGCGCGCGGTCCAGGTCGGCGGCCCTCTGGGCGCCTATTTCCCACCGGCGCTGTTCGACACGCCCTTCGATTACGAGGCCTTCGCGGCGAAAGATGGGCTGATCGGCCATGGCGGCGTCGTGGTTTTCGACGACACGGTCGATATGGCGCATCAGGCGCGCTTCGCGATGGAGTTCTGCGCGGCGGAATCCTGCGGCAAATGCACGCCCTGCCGCATTGGCTCCGTCCGCGGCATGGAAACACTGGACAAGATCCTTGCCGGTGTGGCGGTGGACGCCAATATCGCGTTGACCCGCGATCTTTGCCACACGATGAAGTTCGGTTCGCTGTGCGCTCTGGGCGGGTTTATTCCCTATCCCGTCATGAGCGCGCTGGAACATTTTTCCGAGGATTTCCGCCGCGTCGCGGCGGCCTGAACGAAAAGAGGCTCCGATGTCCCTGGTTCTGGAAATCGATCGCGGCACCAAAGCAGTCCGGTCCGAAACGATGGTGACGCTGTTCATCGACGGCCATCCGGTGACGGTGCCCGAGGGCACCTCGATCATGCGCGCTTCGATGGAGGCCGGGACCAAAATCCCGAAACTGTGCGCCACCGATTCCCTCGAAAGTTTCGGGAGCTGCCGCATGTGCCTCGTGGAGATCGAGGGCCGCAACGGCACGCCTGCGTCCTGCACGACACCGGTCGCGCCGGGGATGCGGGTGAAAACCCATACCGACAAGCTGCGCCAACTGCGCCGGGGCGTGATGGAGCTTTACATCTCCGACCACCCGCTGGACTGCCTGACCTGTTCAGCCAACGGCAATTGCGAATTGCAGGACACCGCCGGCGAGGTGGGCCTGCGGGAAGTCCGTTATGGCTATGAGGGCGACAACCACCTGGACGCGGTCACCGATTTTTCAAATCCTTATTTCAACTTCGACGCCTCGAAATGCATCGTTTGTTCCCGCTGCGTGCGCGCCTGCGAGGAAGTGCAAGGCACCTTCGCGCTGACCGTCGAGGGACGCGGCTTCGCGTCGAAAATCGCGGCGGGCATGGATGAACCCTTCCTGACCAGCGAATGCGTGTCCTGCGGCGCCTGCGTGCAGGCCTGCCCGACCGCGACTCTGATGGAAAAATCGGTCGTCGAGTTGGGCCAGCCGGAACACTCCGTCGTCACCACCTGCGCCTATTGCGGTGTCGGGTGCAGCTTCAAGGCGGAAATGCGCGGCGATCAGGTCGTGCGCATGGTGCCCTGGAAGGATGGCAAGGCGAACCACGGCCATTCCTGCGTCAAAGGCCGTTTCGCCTGGGGGTACGCCAATCACGCCGACCGGATCATGAAGCCCATGATCCGCGAAAAAACCTCCGAGCCCTGGCGCGAAGTGTCCTGGGACGAGGCAATCGGCCGCGTCGCGTCCGAGTTCAAGCGCATCCAGGCCTCGTACGGCATTGGCGCCGTCGGAGTTATCACGTCGTCGCGCTGCACCGACGAAGAGACCTATCTGGTGCAGAAGCTGACGCGAACCGCGTTTGGCAACAACAACACCGATACCTGCGCGCGGGTCTGCCATTCGCCAACGGGGTATGGGTTGAAGACCACGTTCGGGACCTCGGCAGGGACGCAGGATTTTGACTCGGTGGACGACGCCGATGTGATCGTCGTGATCGGCGCCAACCCGACCGACGGGCATCCGGTGTTCGCCTCGCGGATGAAGCAGCGGCTGCGCGCGGGCGCGAAGCTGATCGTCATCGACCCGCGCCGCATCGACCTGGTGCGGATGCCGCATGTCGAAGCGGCGTTCCACCTGCCGCTGCGTCCCGGCACCAATGTCGCCGTCATGAACGCGCTGGCCCATGTCATCGTCACCGAAGGTCTGGTCGATGAGGCCTTCGTGCGTGCGCGGTGCGAGATCGACGCCTTCGCCGATTGGGCCGCCTTCGTGTCAGAGCCCCGCAACAGCCCGGAAATGGTGGAAATCGTCAGTGGCGTGTCCGCCGCCGCCATCCGCGGCGCGGCGCGGCTGTATGCCACGGCGCGGAACGGCGCGATTTATTACGGTCTCGGCGTGACCGAACACAGCCAGGGCAGCACGACGGTGATGGCGATCGCCAACCTCGCGATGGCCACCGGCAATCTGGGGCGCCGCGGCGTGGGGGTGAACCCGCTGCGCGGCCAGAACAATGTCCAGGGTGCCTGCGACATGGGCAGCTTCCCGCATGAACTGCCGGGTTATCGCCACGTCTCCGAAGCGCCCGTGCGCGCGATCTTCGAGAAGGAATGGGGCGTCACGCTGGACCCCGAGCCCGGCCTGCGCATCCCCAACATGCTGGACGCCGCCGTCGAGGGCACGTTCCGTGGGATTTACATCCAGGGCGAGGACATCGCGCAGTCGGATCCGGATACGAAGCATGTGACCGCCGGACTGAACGCGATGGAATGCGTCGTCGTGCAGGATTTGTTCCTGAACGAAACTGCGAACTACGCGCATGTGTTCCTGCCCGGCGCGACTTTCCTGGAAAAGGACGGCACATTCATCAACGCCGAACGCCGGATCAATCGCGTCCGCAAGGTGATCGAACCGCGCACGGGCATGGGGGACTGGGAGATCACGCAGGCCATCTCCAACGCCATGGGCTATAAAATGCACTACGATCATCCCTCGGAGATCATGGCCGAGATCGCGCGGACCA
>JAYWAX010000333.1:0-13980 GCA_043782125.1 Acetobacteraceae bacterium
CAAACGGTTTTGCCTTGTTGGCCCGATCGGGGGCGTTCCCGGGGGAGGGGGCGCGTCCCGTACGCGTCAGGATAAGACGTCGCGGGGGGAAATCCGCGCGGGCGTGCGGCTATACCACCGTCATGGTTCGGCTCGACCGGACCATCGGGACCGGCACGCTCCCGCGTTTGAGGGCACATTGTGTGCCGCTACGGACAGTCGTGGGTCGAGCCGGACCATGACGAGGGCCGTCAGCCCGCCGGCTTCAGCCCCGACGCCGCCAGCACCGGCGCCGCGTCCGGTCCGGTCAGGAATCGCAGGAACGCCCGCGCGGCGTCCGCATCCGCCGATGCACTCAACACCCCGCCCGAGAACATCGCCGCAGTCTGAATGTCGTCCGGTAACGGCCCCACAACTTCAATCCCCGGCACCACCAGCAATTCGCTGATTTGTTGCACCGCCAGATCGGCCTCGCCGCTGACCAGGCGCTCGGCGGTGAATCCGGAGGGCACGACGAAGGTCCGCGCATGACCCGCGAGACCGAGGCGGTCGAGCAATCCGGCGAAATAAATCCCGCTGGCGCCAATCTTCGAATACGCGACACAGCGCGCGGCCAGGATCGTGGTCTTGAACGCGTCCACCGTGGAAATATCCGGCTTCGGCGCACCCGCTTTCACCGCGATACCCACAAAGGATATCGCGACATCGGCGCGGCTGCCGGGCAGCATCTTGCCGTCCGCGATCAGGCCGTCGATCCCCTGCGCGGTCAGAATGGCGGCATCGCCCGCCGCGCCCGCGCGGATGCGTTCCAGTAACGCAACGGTCGGCGCGAATTCCGGCTCGACCTCGACCCCGGTGCGCGCACGGTAGGCCGCTGCCAGGTTTTGCATCGCGCCCATGACGGCCAGCGTCGACAATAATTTCATTGCGGGTCAGTGTCCTCGGAGGATTTGGCTGAGGAAGAGTTTCAAACGATCCGTCTGGGGATCCTCGAAAATTTGCACCGGCGGGCCGCTCTCGACAATCTCGCCGCGATCCATGAACACGACGCGGTGCGCGACCTGGCGGGCGAAGCCCATTTCGTGTGTGACGCAAACCATTGTCATGCCGGACCCCGCGAGTTCGATCATGGTGTCCAGCACTTCCTTGATCATTTCTGGATCGAGCGCGGAGGTCGGTTCGTCGAAAAGCATTATTTTCGGTTGCATGCACAACGCGCGCGCAATGGCGACGCGCTGCTGCTGTCCACCCGACAACTGACCCGGATATTTTTTGGCTTGTTCCGGGATTTTCACCCGTTCGAGGAAGCTCATCGCCAGTTCCTCCGCCTGAACTTTCGGAATCTTGCGGACCCAGATCGGCGCGAGCGTGCAATTCTCCAGAATTGTCAGGTGCGGAAACAAATTGAACGACTGGAACACCATGCCGACGTCGCGCCGGATCGCGTCCAGCGCGCTTGTATCGTCGGTCAGTTCGACGCCATCGACGAAAATATTGCCCGCCTGGTGCGTTTCCAGGCGGTTGATACAGCGGATCATCGTCGATTTACCGGACCCGGAGGGACCGCACACCACGACTCGTTCCTTTGCCTCGACGGTCAGCGACACGTCGCGCAGAACATGCAGCGCGCCGTACCATTTGTTCACCTTATCCAACACGATCGCGGGTTCGGTCTCGCTCATGATTGGCAAACTCCGTCAGCGGCGTTGGGAGGCATTGAGTTCCCGTTCCAACCCGCGGCTATAGCGCGACATCGCATAGCAGAAGGCGATGTAGATCAGGCCGAGCAGGACATAGACCTCGGTGGAAAAGCTCTGCCAGGGAGGATCGCTCAGCGCGACCTTGCCCATCGTGAGCAGGTCGAACAGGCCGATGATCAGCACCAGGCTGGTGTCCTTGAAGAAGCCGATGAAGGTGTTGACCAGCGGCGGGATGACCAGACGCAGTGCCTGCGGCAGAATGACGAAAGCGGTTTTCTGCCAGTAGTTGAGACCCATCGCGTCGGCCGCCTCGGTCTGGCCTCTTGGCAAGGCTTGCAGCCCGCCGCGCACGACTTCGGCCAGATAGGCGGCGGCGAAGAGGATGATCGCGATCTGCGCGCGCAGCAGTTTGTCGATGTTGACGCCGGCCGGCATGAACAGCGGAAACATCACGCTGGCCATGAACAGGACGCTGATCAACGGCACGCCGCGGATCAGTTCGACATAGACGACGCAAAGGGTTTTCACCGCCGGCAGTTGGGTGGACCGGCGCCCCAAAGCAACAAGGACCGCCAGCGGAAAGGCGAAGGCGATGCCGAACGTGGCGAGGATCAGGGTGATCGGCAACCCGCCCCACTCGTCGTTGGGCACGGGCCGCAGTCCGAACACACCGCCCCACATCAGAAGGCCCACCAGCGACAAGGCCGCGACCCAGATCAGCAACAATTCCTTGCGCCAAAACCACCGGATCGCGGAAACGATGTAAAGCGCGATGAAGATCGCCACCACGATAGCCGGACGCCATTGCTCGGCGAAGGGGTAACGGCCGAACAGGATCAGGCGGTACTTGTCGTGGATGACGGCCCAGCAGGCGCCGGCCGCCGATTGGCAGACGGCGGTTTGGGCGATGCCATTGGCGGAATAGGGCACGGTCCAGACCGCGCCGACGAAGGCCCATTCCGCGAAGGCAAGGACCGTCCGGGCAATGACATACAGCAGCGCCAGGGTGACGGCGGTGGAAAGCCAGGAGCCGAACAGGTTGGTTTTGGCCCAGACGACGGGCCCGAGACTGGGCGGGGAGGGGCGGGACAGGGGGGCGGTTGTGGAACTCATTTTACCGCTCCCCCCAATAATCCCACTCCCCTGGGTGGAAAGAATGGCGCCCGGGACCTCATCAGCGTTCCACCAGCGCGATACGCGCATTGTACCAGTTCATGAACAGGCTGATGGACAGGCTGATCGTCAGATAGACGCCCATGATGACCGCGATACCCTCAATGGCCTGTCCGGTCTGGTTCAGCGTCGTGTTGGCGATCGACACCAGCTCTTGGTAGCCGATCGCGACGGCGAGAGAACTGTTTTTGGTCAGGTTCAAATACTGGCTGGTCATCGGCGGGATGATGACCCGCAGCGCCTGCGGCAGCACGATATGGCGCAGGATCGCGCCGCGTTTCAGGCCCAGAGCGCCCGCTGCCTCCCACTGCCCGAGTTGCACGGCCTGGATGCCGGAGCGGACGATTTCGGCGATATATCCGGCGGTGTAGGTGACGAGCCCCAGCAGCAAGGCGAAATACTCGGGGCTGATATTGGTGCCGCCCTGGAAGTTGAAGCCGCGCAGGGCCGGGATTTCCCACTGGAACGGCGCGCCCATTGGCAGCCAGACGGCCACGGGAAGGCCGATCGTAAGCCCGCACGCGATCGGCCAGACCGCCGGGCGCACGCCGGTCGCCTCTTGCGTCAGCCGCGCCCGCCGGTTCCACCACCAGGTGCCGATCAGTCCCAGGATCAGCGCGATCAGGGCGCCGGTATGGGCTGTTTCCCAGGTCAGCGTTGGCAGTTTCAGGCCGCGATTAGACAAAAAGGCGATGCCGCCAATGTTCATCGCCGTTTTCGGTTGCGGCAGTCCCTGTAAGATCGTGTACCAGAACAGCAATTGCAGCAGCAGCGGCAGGTCGCGGATGATTTCCACGTAGAACGCCGTCAGCCGCGCCACCAGCCAGTTCTTCGACAACCGGCCGATGCCGATCAATGTCCCGAGTATCGTGGCGAGCACAATGCCGACGACCGACACCTTCAGCGTATTCAGCACGCCCACGAGCAACGCGCGGCCATAGGTGCTCTCGGCGGGATCGTAGTGGATTGGCGCCTCGCCGATCGGCAGGCCGGCGACCCGGCCGAGAAATCCGAACCCGGTGGCGATATGGCGTTCCGCCAGGTTTTTGTTGGTATTCCGCGCCAGATACCAGACGATCGCGACGACAATGCCCAGAATGACGGCCTGCCAGACGATCGCCCGGAACCGAGGGTCGGACCAGGAGATACGGAGCGGGCGCCTTGGCGCCGCCTGCCCGGACAGACGAGGATCGATCGCCGCGTCAGACACGATGCCCGCCCTCCCTGGTTACGGTCGTCCGCCGGATCAGCGCATCGGTGGCGCGTATTGCAGACCGCCCTTGTTCCACAAATTATTGATCCCGCGCGGCACGCCCATCGGGGTGATGTTGCGGTCCCAGATCTCGGCCAAATTGCCAACCTGTTTGATCACGTTATAGGCCCATTTCGGATCCAGACCGAGCGCCTTGCCCAGATCCCCTTCCAGGCCGAGCAGACGGCGAATCTCGGGATCTTTAGAGGTCAGGAACGTATCGATATTCTTGCTGTCGATGCCCTTTTCCTCAGCCGTGATCAACGCGCCGAAGGTCCAGCGCACGACGTCGAACCATTTATCGTCGCCCTTACGGACCATGACGCCAAGCGGCTCCTTGCTGATGATATCCGGCAGCAGCATCAGATCGGCGGCCTTCGGGCCCTGGCTGAAGCGGAACGTGGCCAGCGCGGAGGCGTCGGTCGAATAGGCGTCGCAACGGCCCGACAGAAACGCGCCCTGAATTTCGGCCAGGTCCTGGATCAGGATCGGCGTGAACTTCATGTTGTTCAGGCGGAAAAAATCCGCCACCGCGAGTTCGGTGGAGGTGCCGGGCTGGACGCACACGGTCGCGCCATCCATCTCCTTCGCCGCTTTCACGCCGGAACTTTTCTTCACCAGGAACCCGGTGCCGTCGTAATAATTAACCCAGGCGAACATCAGCCCGAGATTGCCTTCGCGGCCAAGAGTCCAGGTGGTTTGCCGGGCCAGCAGATCGACTTCGCCCGATTGCAGAGCGGTAAAACGATTTTGTGCCGTGGTGGGGATCATCTTGACTTTTCCGGCATCGCCGAGGATCGCGGCGGCAAGCGCGCGGCAGGTATCGGCGTCGAGGCCCCGCATGACGCCTTGCGAGTCAGGGAGCGAGAAGCCAGGCACGTTGCCGGTGAGACCGCATTGCAACTGCCCTTTTGTCCGCGTCGAGTCCATCGTCGCGGACCCCGATCCCTGGGCTTGCGCCCCGGTCAGCGCCGCCGCGCTCAACCCAAGAACTGCGCACGCGATTTGGGTGGTTGCCCGAATGAGCCGCCGCATCGATCGATCTCCCGTTAAAGCCCCCGTGGATACCCTGGATGGGTTACACTTGCGGGTAATGTCCCGCAGTGCGGTACGAAGATCAATGGGGCGCGGCGGCGCGGCCGATGGCACGGTCGGGCGCCATGACGCGGCGAGGACGGACCGTATAAATATCGACCCGTCCGCCGGGATCACCACTCCGCCAGCCCAGCCCGCCGCAAGCCTGTGGCATACAGATCGACATCCTCCGGGCGGATCAAAGGCGACCGCCGGATCGCGTCGCGCACCGTGAAACCCGGTTCCAGCTTCAGCAACCGCACCAGCACATCGGAGGCCTCCCGCGCGCACCCCAGATTGCCCAACGCCGCGAGTTGCGCCTTGAACGCGGAGGAAAACCAGGGGTTCAGTTCGATCGCGGCGCGCCCTGCGGCGGCGGCTGCCTCGAACTCGCCGCGCAGCAGGTGCGGGGTCACGATCGCCGCCTGGAAGAAGAACAAGTGCGGATCGGAGGGCGATAGCGCGATCGCCTGGCGCATGCGCGCGATCGCGGTGTCGTGCGCGCCGAGGTAACTCAACGACAATCCCGAAAAGCACCAGGCGATGGCGAGGTTCGGGTTCAGCGAAATCGCCCGTTCGTGCAGCACCGCCGCTTCCGACGGACGTTTCATCAGGAAGCCCCGGACGTGGCCCGCCAGTGTCAGCGCCCGCGCGTCGTTTGGGTCCAACGAGACCGCGGTATCCGCCAGCACCCCGGCCCGGCTGGTCGCGGCACCGGGGTCGGTGGCCCAACCCTGCCCAACCAGGAATAAATGCCAATAGGCGAGCCACGCCATGGCATCGGTTTGCGCGGGGTCGGCCCGCAGCGCCGCTTCCAGAAGATCGCCCGCGCCATGAAACGCCAGCCGGTCCAGACGATAAATCGCCGGCACCGCACGCAGAACCAGGTCGCGGGGGGAGGCGGTGCGGGCATTGCCATTGGCGGCGCGTTCGCCTTCGCGGATCAACAGTTCCGGATCGATTTGGGCGACGATCGACGCGCCGACTTCCTCTTGAATGGTCAGCGCATCGGTGCCCTCGCGGTCGAAGCGATTGGCCCAGATGACCTCGCCACCCAGACGCATGTCCAGCAGGCGGACGATGATGCGCACCCGGTCGCCGCCGCGTTGGATGGTGCCGTCCAGGATCAGGTCCAGATCGATCTCCGGCCAGTTCAGCCGGTCTTCGTCGATATCCCCGGCGATCGCGGCGAGCGAACTGACCGACACGCAGGATATCCACCGGAAGCGAGACAGCGCTGTGGTGATTTCTTCCGCCAATCCCGACGCCAGATCGTCGTCGTCGTGCCCGCCGATGGTCCGCATGCGGCGAATGCCCAGTCGCAACCCGGTGTGCGTGGCGTGACGGTTCGGGGGCGGGTCCGCGCCGCCGGACGGGCCGCGGCCTCGGGCCGGAATGCGGACGGTCTCCAGAAACGCGGCCATGTCCGGCGGCGGCGGCCGATCCGGGGCGAGGCCCGCGGTGTCCCGCCACTGCTCCGCCGCGAACAGGGCGGCGGCGCGATCGCCGGCATCGTGATGCCCCTGGATCAAGGCCCGCCACGCGCCATTGTGGCCGGGATCGACGCGCAGCAGCGACCGCGCGACGTCCATCGAGTCCTGGTTACCGGCGAGGTCCTTCAGAATCGCCTCGCCTGCCAAGCCGGCCAGGGCCCGTAAGCGTCGCCGTTCCGTTTCCAGCCAATCGTCGAAAGCGGGGTCAAGCCCGCCCAGATCCTCCAGAAATCCGTCGCGGAACAGCGCCAGCAGAGCGCCCCGCGGCGCGGAGGGATCGGTCGCCTCCAGCGCGTCGACGGATATCGCCCGCGGGTCGAACGCCAGATGGTGACGTTCGGCGGCCAGTACTTTGCTCCAAGCAGGACCCTGGCTCCACGCGGGACCCGGCGCATCCTGCAATTCGTGGACGGCCTGACGCAGCGATGCCCGTGCCTGTTCCTTTTCCCGCTGGCTCCACAGCAACGCGGTTAATTGAATACGCATGACCGGCCGTGGCGCGTTCAACGCCAGCACGGCGACGACGGCGCGGGTTTTGCGGGAGCGAGGGACATAGTCCACGCCCCGGGCATCCTGGATCGACATCCCCCCAAACAGACGGATTCGAAGTCGTGGTTCCCCGCTCGATTCGCCCCGGTCCATATGCGCGTCAGACCTCGCGATCCGGCTGCTCGGTTCGACGCAGGCGCCCGTTGGCCCGGTGTTCCGAACATGCGTGAGCAATCATATTGTTTCATTTCGTAATTTTTTCGTGACGAAACGCGGTGATTTGAGCGTTAATTCGTTGGAATATCTGGGACCGATTGCGTGAAAGCCGGTTTTCCGCGCGATGCGTGCCGTCCCGGCGAATCCGTCGCGCGCGGAATCGTCCGCGGCCGCCTTTTCGCCGGGAACCGCGATCCGCAGCTTGTGCGGGCGGGCGGGCACGGTCAAAATCGCGCATAGCCCGGGAAACAGACCCGAGGGGAGGACCAGGATGACCGTCCCGCCGACCGCCGCCGTCGCTTCGCGCTCCGGCCGCGTCCTGCCCGGATGGGCGAAAATGTTGCCCGGCCTGGCCTTGTGCGCGGCTATCGCGGCGGCCGCGTTCGTCGCGGGCAAAGCCGCGCCACTGGTCGGCGCGCCGCTGTTCGCCATCGCCATCGGCGTCGTTCTCGCCAATACCATGGGCGACAAAATCCCGCTGAAGGCGCTGCGGGTCGGCGATATCTCCAAACTCGCGCTTAAAACCGGTATCGTTATCCTGGGTGCCAGCCTTAACCTCACGGATATCGCGGTCACCGGAGGAAATTCCTTCCTGTTCCTTGGCCTGACCGTCGCGGTGGGGCTGGGAACCGCACTGGTACTGGGCCGGTCGATGGGGATCGACTGGCGCATCCGCTGCCTGAACGGCATGGGCACGACCATTTGCGGCGGGTCGGCCATCGCCGCCCTGGCGCCGGTCATCCGGGCCAAACCCGAGGAAATCGCTTACGCTGTGACCGTCGTTTTCCTGTTCAACATGATCGCCGTGTTCCTGTTCCCACCGTTGGGACACCTGATGGCGCTGACGGATAATGGGTTTGGCATCTGGACCGGCACGGCGGTGAACGACACCTCGGCCGTCGTGGCGGCGGGGTTCGCGTTCAGCCCTGAAGCGGGGACGGTCGCAACGATTGTCAAGCTGACCCGCACCACGTTGATCATCCCGCTGGTCATTGGCTTTGGGCTGGCGCTGCCCTGGCTCGATCCCACCGCGGTGAAACAGGATGTCTCTTTGGCGCGCCGGGTCTATGACGCTTTTCCTGTCTTCATCCTTTTGTTCGTGGCCGCCTCCGTTATTCAAACTCTGGGCCTGACCGGTGGACATGCCGCGGATATCCAACTTCTGGGCCGGTGGACGATGGTGATCGCGCTGGCGGCGGTGGGGCTGCAGGGGCATTGGCGCGCCTTCGCGGGCGCCGGTGCCCGTCCCCTGCTGCTCGGCGCCGCCACCTGGGCGGCCGTCGCGGGCGCCAGCCTGGCGATGCAGGCGGCTACCAGGCAGTTGTAACGGGGGTTGGGCGGCGTGTTTGGCCGCTGATCGCGCGCGTTTGACCGCGGTGGCGTTCAGATATTCAACGGCCGCGTGGAAATCCCCTTCAATGACGGAACGATTGGCCGCGAGCCCCGATCCATTGTCGCGGTGATATTCCCTTGGGCACGATCGAGGCCGAGATCGAGTGTAATACCAAACATCCGAACGATTGACTCTCGGCACGGCTTCTCCCCCTCGTCGTGGCACGGCTCGACCGGGCCATCCGTCGCGGCACATCGATCGAACGAGAGGTGCTTTCCGCGGTTTATCGTGCCCGCTCTCGCGATCGGGTACCGCTCCGGATGGCCCGCTCGGGGGCGTGCCAGGACGCGGAGAGGGCGTCGCGATGGGTCAATTGTTCGTGCCGTTGGTATAAGCGAGGCCGTAAACGTTAGGCCGCTTGCCACCGCGACAGCCTCACCGCCCTACAAACCATTCCATTGACACGGCCGATGAGGCTCTTCCAACCGATATAAGAAATTTCACCAATCAAAGGAAATTTGTCTTGACGATGTACGTTAGAACAGTTAGTTAGTTCGAGGCGGACGGAAACCACGACAGGCTCTCCCCGGTCCAAAGGGCGGAACCCATCGTTCGATCCGGCCACCGCCGCCTGGTAGGGGCGGGGGAATATTGGCCTGAACCCAAAATTCATGTCCCCCAACGCCCATGTCTCCTTCCACGACCTGTTAATACTGGAACAAATCATGAATCTATCCACCAAAGACACCGGCCGCATCGTTCTGGGCGGCGGCATGCGCCTCCCGGCTGCGAAGCCCGTCACCGCGAAAATCGTTCTGGGTGGCGGCATGCGCCTCCCGGCCGCGAAGCCCGCCACCGCGAAAATCGTTCTGGGTGGCGGCATGCGCCTCCCGGCCGCGAAGCCCGCCACCGCGAAAATCGTCCTGGGCGGCGGCATGCGCCTTCCGGCCACGAAGCCCGCCACCGCGAAAATCGTCCTGGGTGGCGGCATGCGTCTGCCGCTCGCCCGCTAAGCCTCGCAGGCCGGGCGATACCCGAGGACCTGACCCAAGGGTATCGCCCACCCCCCGTTCCGCAACCCGAACAACCGAGGACGCCATGCCGGACTCTCCCCCCGCCATCGCCCGTTTCAACCGCTTGATGGACCAAACCCGTCCCCCCATGCGCGCGGACCGTTCGGCCGCCGGAACCCTCCCCACCCGTGCCTACCGTTATTGCGAGGCCGTGACCGCCGCCGCCGGCTATGGCTGGTGGATCTTCCCGCCCACGGGCCTGCGCTTCATTTGGGACGGCGCCGATATTTTCTGGACCTGCGACGCCCTCGACGATTGGGAGCCCTTGAGCCCCTCGGCCCAATACCCCGGCTTCTCCGACGCGTTCGACGCCGCCGCGCCGCCCCATTTGCAAGGCTGCGCCCCGCCGATGCTGACCGCGCTGCCCGAGCCTGGCGCGCTGCAAATCTGGACCGGCCTGATGGTCCGCACCCTGCCTGGCTGGCACCTTCTGGTCCGCGCCCCCGCGAACCTGCCGCTCAGCAGCGCCTTCGCCATGTATGAGGGGATCGTCGAAACCGACTCCTGGTTCGGCCCGTTGTTCACCAATCTTCGCTTCACCCGCACCCACAGCCCGATCACGCTGCGCCCGGACTTCCCGTTGTTGCAGGTCCAACCGGTTCTCGCGTCTAGCTACGCCGACGACATCCTCGACGCCACCGATTTCGTGCCGGGCATGGACGGGATGACCGCAGACGATTGGCGCGATTACCACGACACAATCGTGGTCCCGAACGAGGACCCTGACCGGCCCTTCGGCGCTTACGCAAAACAGGCCCGCCGCCGCCGCAAATCTGCCGGCCGCTGCCCGATGCACGCCGCCCCGTAATCGTCACGGCCGCCACCATGCCGGTGTAACGCTTGCCGCTCCGGCGAGTCCTTGTGTTGGAACCCAACACTCAGGAGCATCGGATGCGCCGCCGCCACCTTATGACCGCCGCCCTGCTGTCGCTGCCGGCCGCGCGGGTACGCGCCCAGGAGACGGCGGTCCCGGTGGTGCTGGAGTTGTTTACGTCGCAGGGATGTTCGTCCTGCCCGCCCGCCGACGCGCTTCTGGGCGAGCTGAGCCGTAAACCCGGCATCATTGGTCTGGCCTGGCACGTCGATTACTGGAACCGCCTCGGCTGGAACGACCCCTTCGCCCAACCCGCCTGGACCGGCCGTCAGCGCGACTATGCGCGCGCCCTTGGCGAGGAAGTCTACACCCCGGCTTTGGTCGTCAATGGCGCGGCGATGGTCGTTGGCTCTGACCGCGCCGCGGTCCAGCGCGCGATCGCCTCTGCGGCGCGGCCCGCGGTGTCCGTGACATTGCGCCGCGGCCAAACCGGGTTGGAGGCCACCATCGGCCCGATGCCGTCGCCGATGAACGGATTGCTGGTGTCGTACGATCCGGAACAAGCGACCCAGATCGGCGCGGGCGAAAACCACGGCCGCCGCCTGGTCGAATATCGCGTGGCGAGAAGCGCCGTCGCGGTGGATGTGGCTCAGGGACGTCTGGCGCTGCCACCGGTGCCTGAAAACCGAGGTGCCGTGCTGTTGATCCGCGATAAGGCCGGACGCGTGGCTGGCGCCTCCGACCTTCCGCCGCTCCGTCCGTCCTGACGAAGGGTCAGCGGATCACGGCGAGCGCGGAACCGATCAAAGCGGGCAGCGTTTGCCATTCGGTGATCAGCCAATATCCAGCCATTAAAATCGCAATTCCGGCAACCGGCGCGGCATAGCCGTGGTTTCCGTTGCCGTCCTTCCTCGTGTTGGGCATCCAGGCACTCTCCAGAAGACGTCACGCCACCGGGAGCCGGCAGACCCAACGCGTAAAGACGTTCGCTCCTCTTTGTGGCAAATCTTAGCGCGATGTGAACGGGAAAGGCGATAGCGCGGATATCTGCCAGGCCATGGATGCATGGCTGATATTGCGCCAGGGCGTGATATGCGCGTGCAGCCGTGCCATTTGGCGCGCCCGACCGGATGATGAGAATGAGCGAAAACACCCTGCCCGCCAACGCCGCCACGATCCCCGAGACCAGGGTGACGACCCCCGTGGCCGATGGCGGCACGACCTTTGCGATTTTGGTCTCGCTCAGCTTCTGCCACATGCTGAACGATCTCAATCAATCGTTGGTACCCGCGTTGTACCCGATCCTGAAGGACTCGTACAAGCTCGATTTCGCCCAGATCGGCATGATCACGCTGGCATTCCAACTCACCGCCTCGATGCTACAGCCGGTCGTTGGCTTCGTGACCGACAAGCGGCCGCAGCCCTTCTCCTTGCCGATCGCCATGAGTTGCAGCCTGGTCGGACTGCTGATGCTGTCGGTGGCGAATTCCTATCCGATGATCCTGCTGTCCGCCGCGCTGGTCGGCGTCGGATCGTCGGTTTTCCACCCGGAGGCGTCTCGCGTCGCGCGCATGGCGTCTGGCGGCCGGTTCGGTCTGGCGCAATCGCTGTTCCAATTGGGCGGGTCCACCGGATCGGCGATCGGGCCGTTGCTGGCAGCGTTCATCGTGGTGCCGAAGGGACAGGGCAGCATCGCCTGGTTCTCGTTCGTCGCGCTGCTGGCGATGACGATCCTGACCTATGTCGGCTTCTGGTACAATCGTCACCCCGCCATGGCCGCCCGCCGCGGCCGCCGCGCCCCGCCACCGGCCGCCACCGCTTCGCCGATGGGCAAAGCTGGCCTGGTCATGGCGATGATCGTGATCCTGACGCTGCTGTTCTCGAAGAACGTCTACACCGCGAGCCTCAGCTCGTACTACATGTTCTATCTGATCGAGAAATTCCACGTCACCGTCCAAAGCGCCCAATTGCATCTGTTCGTATTTCTGGGCGCCGGCGCGATCGGCACCTTCATCGGCGGACCGATCGGCGACCGGTTCGGCCGCAAACCCGTCATATGGTTCTCCATCCTGGGCGCGCTGCCCTTCGCGCTGATGCTGCCTTATGCCGGACTGATGTGGACCGGCGTGCTGACGGTGATCATCGCGGTCATTATGGCCTCCGCCTTTCCCGCGATCATCGTTTACGCGCAGGAGCTGATGCCTGGGCGAGTCGGCATGGTGGCGGGCATGATGTTCGGCTTTTCGTTCGGTCTGGGCGGTCTCGGCGCCGCCGCTTTGGGCCGCATCGCCGACGTGACGGGGATCGAATACGTTTACCAGGTCTGTTCCTATTTGCCGGTCATTGGACTGCTGGCCGCGTTCCTGCCGAAGATCGACGAAAAGCGCCGCTGACAAGCGATGCGGCCCGCCGTCCTCGCGTGGGTCGCTTTGTTCCTCCCGGGCGTCACGGCCCAGGCGGCCGAGACCTGCCGGTACGTGGGCACCGCCAGCTATTCCGGCGCGATTGAGGTCGTTTCCACCGCCTCGACGGCCAACGGTGAGACCACGGTCGATGTCGCGGCCCGAGTCAGCGCCCGTTCCTTCGGCCTGATCGCGTGGCAATATCTGTACCAGGAAATCGGCATTTGGCGTGGTGGTGAACTTGTTACGGCTGCGGTCAACCACCGCTACAGCGCTGCCGGGCGCATCCGGCGCCAGCAATGGGACGTGTTCCGCCAAGCGCCGGAGGGCATGATCGCGTGGCGGGCTCAGGCCAAGACACTGGCGGATTTTCAGGCGCGGTATCCGGTTTTCGCGCAAGTCTGGGATTCCGCGACCTTCGGCATACCCTGGTTGCGCGATTACCCCTTTGCGACAGCGGAGCGGCGTGCCGATCTCGATCTGCCGCGCACGGCGATGCCCCCTGGCCTCGGCATTCCCCTCGCGATGGCGTTCCACTGGGTTCGCTGGGCTGGGCCGGACGGTGTTGCCGCCGCAGTGTTTCTGCCCGGCTTTAAACGTGACTCGCGGCTTAACATCCCCGTAACGTTTCTGGGTACCGACGCCGCTGGCCTGACCCATTTACGGGCGGCCGCGCGCCATCCGCAGATGAGCCCGGACGAAGCCTCCACTGGCGACGCGTGGGTTGGACCGGACCATCGGCTGATGCGTCTGACATTCGAGGCGCGCGGCGCAAATGGGAACGCCCAAGGAGAGGTGCGGCTGAATGCGTGCAGGGGGAACGCATCTGGGCCTTGAAACATCGTGGCGGGCATCGTTCCAATCTGATACCAACGGCACGAACGATTGACCCATCGCGAGGTCCTCTCCGCGTCATGGCACGCCCCCGAGCGGGCCATCCGGAGCGGTACCCCATTGCGAGAGTGGGTAAGATAAACTGGTG
>JAYWAX010000334.1:0-5085 GCA_043782125.1 Acetobacteraceae bacterium
CGTGACCCTGCGCTTCGCCGTCGACGATCTCGGCGCCTCCGGCCGCGGCGAAACCACGCTTACCGTCCGCCGCGACGGCGAACCGCCCAGGGTCAGCACCATCCCCACGGGGCGCGAACAGCGGATTGAGATTCCTGTCGTTCGCGCCGGGCCCACCATTGTCGAACTCTCGGCCAGCCCGCTTGCCGGCGAAATTTCTCAGATCAACAACCGCGCGGTCGTGGAAATCAACGGCGTGCGCGACCGGCTTCGCGTGCTTCTTATTTCCGGCGAGCCGCATCCCGGCGAACGCGCGTGGCGGCGGCTGCTGAAAGCCGATCCCTCTGTCGATCTGGTGCATTTCACGATTTTGCGCCCGCCCGAAAAGGACGATCTGACGCCGTTGAACGAACTGGCGTTGATCGCGTTTCCGATCCGGGAACTGTTTCAGGACAAAATCGGGGAATTCGACCTGATCGTCCTGGACCGATTCCAGAATCGCGGGCTGTTGCCAATGCCGTATCTCGCCAACATCGCCAACCGGGTCCGCCAGGGCGGCGCGGTGCTGATGAGCGTGGGACCGGAGTTTTCGGGGGCAACCAGCCTCGCCGCGACGCCTTTGGGCACGGTGCTGCCGGGCGGACCCGCGCGGTTCAACGCCGTCGTGAACGAACGCTTCCAGCCCCTCGTCTCCGATCTGGGCCAGCGCCACCCGGTGACAGCGGGCCTGACCGGCGCCAACGGCCCCGAGGCAGCCGCGCCGGCGGGCTGGGGAAGCTGGTACCGGCGGATACAGCCGGGCGACGTGAAGGGCTCGGTCTTGCTGCGCACGCCGGACGGGCAGCCGCTGCTGGTCTTGGACCGCGTCGGCCAGGGGCGCGCGGCGCTGCTGCTGTCGGATCAGATATGGCTATGGTCGCGCGGCCATGACGGCGGCGGCCCCCAAGGGGAATTGCTGCGCCGCATCGCCCATTGGCTGATGCGGGAGCCCGCGCTGGAGGAAAACGCGTTGACCGCGCGCGTGGCCGAGGGCCGCCTGACCGTGCGGCGGCGCACCCTGGAGGCCACGCCGCCGGGCAACGTGACCGTCACCAGCCCAGGCGGCAAGGAACAGGCTCTGCCCTTGACCGCGACCGGCCCCGGCCAGGCGGAGGCCAGCATCCGCGCCGAGCAACCCGGTGTCTGGCGTGCCACGGATGGCATCCAGACCGCCTTCGCCGCTGCCAGCGCCGCGAACCCGTTGGAAATCGCCGATTTGCGCGCCACCGCGAGCCTGATCGGCAAGCTCGCCCGAGACTCCGGCGGCGGCGTGCATTTTTTGGGCACGTCGGCCGCGCTGGATGTTCCGTCGCTGCGGCGAACGGAACCGGACCGGCCCGCCTCGGGCGGAAGTTGGATCGGGATGCAGCGGCGGCACGATAACCTCGTGACCGGCGTCGTCTCCCTGACGTTGCTACCGGCATGGCTGTCGGTGCCGGCGATCCTGGCCCTGCTGATGCTGGCGTGGCGGCGCGAGGGCGCCTGACCCGGTCTTACCGCATCATCGGCGCATAGGCCGGACTGGGCCCATACCCCGATGGCGGGGGGACAGCGGCCACGGCGCGTGCGGCGCCCACGACCTGATTGCCGCGCGCATACATGCATTGGGAGTAAGCGAGATCGTACCGCCCTTGCAGCGTGGACTGGTCGCGCGCCGACCCGCGCCCCGCCATCGCCGCGCCGCCAATCCCCCCGAACGCGGCGCCAACTTCGGCGCCGCGCCCGCCACGAACAGCGGCGCCCAAACCCGCGCCCAGAGCCGTCGTCACCGCGGCCACGCCAAATTGCGTCACATTGGACATAATCGCGCCCCCATCCGTTTCCGAATCCGCGAACTGCCGGCACAGCGCCTGGTCCTGGGCGAAGACCTCGAACGGTTTCCCCGGCGCTGGCATGACCCGGGCGGTGGGACCCAAAGGCTGATGCGCACAGGCGGTGGCGAACAACGTGGCGGCGAACGCAGTGTAAAGCGGGATGCGGGACATGGTTCATGACTCCTATTGCGGAAACGGGGCGCCGGTCTCCGTCCAAGGGACGGCGCAGGCGGTGACACTGGGGAAGTAACCAGGCGGATCGTTACAATAGTAAGCAAAGCGCGTGGGTGGCTCGAACGCCGGCCCCACCGGGCGCGGCATGCCGGGGTTGGCGCCGATCGGATAGCCTGGAACCACAAGAAGCCGCGGGCGTCCGGCGCGGAACGGGCCCGAATGCGAAAGCCCATGCCTTGCGTGGGGAAATCCCGGCTCCCGAAAGGAACCCATATCGGAATGCCAACGGGGTTCATTCGGCCAATCGCGATCGGCCCAGGCCGGAGCGGCCAGAATCGTCGCCAGAGTCAGTGGAAGCAGAACCGATCGAACCATGGGGACGCGCCGGATAAAGTTGCCGGTCAGCGTTTTACCGAGGCAAGGTTAAAAAAGAATTAACGGTCCCGCCGCTTTCGTCTGGCCGTACCACGCCTCCACATCTTCCCGCCGCACCCGCGCCGTACCCGCCCGCGCGACGGCGGCGGTGCCAGCAGCGATTCCCCAGCGCAGCAGGTCCACCTCTGGCAACCCGTGCGACAAGGCCCACAGTGCGCCCGCGACGAAACTGTCGCCCGCGCCGACGGCACTGCGAAATGGCACGGGAATGGCCGGGACATGCCAAACTCCGGCGGCCGAGGCCAGGATCGCGCCATCGCCCCCAAGGGTCAGCGCAACGATCCCGGCGTGGCCCGATTGGACCAGCTTCATCGCCTCGGCCGCTTGTGCCGCGCGATCGGGCAGCGCGCGCCCGGCATAGGCTTCCAGTTCGCCCAGACTGGGTTTGACCAGATCGACGCCTGCGTCCAGCGCGATCCGCAATGGCGTGCCGGAGGTATCCAACGCGAAGCGAATCCCGCGGCGGCGGGCGAGCATCGCCATCGTTGCGTAAATATCGGGGGGCATCCCGGGTTCCAGGCTGCCGCTGCCGGCGATCCAATCGCAGTCGATCGTTTCCAGGCGCGCGAGGACCTGTGTCCAATCATGCGGTTCCGCGGTGGCCCCTTGCGGGACAAAGCGGAACTCCTGTTTCGCCGCGCGGTCGAACACCGTGAAGCTGATACGCGTGCGGCCGGCGCAATGGACCGTTTCGTGCGGTACCCCGGCGGCGGTGAGCAGGTCCTCGATCAGCGCCCCGGTGACGCCGCCCGCGACCACGAGTGCCAGCGTATCGGCGCCCATCGCGTGCAGCACGCGGGCCACGTTGATGCCACCGCCGCCGGGGTCGATGTGTTCGTCGAAGGTGCGGGTTTTCGTCGTTGGGCGCACCGACTCTGCTGAACAGGCCAGATCGATCGCCGGGTTCAGCGTAACGGTAACGATCCGGGTCACGATGGGTAAACGATCGCCAGTATCTCGACCATTTCGATGCCGCGCGGCGTGCGCACGCCGACCTCGCCGCCCACCTGCGCACGTAACAACGCCAGCGCGACCGGCGAGGCAATGCTGATTTTTCCCTGGTTCATGTCGGCCTCGTCCACACCGACGATCTTCACGCTCAGTTCCTCGTTCCGTTCATTGACGTAGGTCACGGTGGCACCGAAAAACACCTGCGCGCGATTGGCCTGCCGGCGCGGATCGATCACTTCCGCGTGTTGCAGACGCCGCAGCAGAAACCGCGTCCGGCCGTCGATCTCGCGCAGGCGGCGCTTGCCATAGAGGTAATCGCCATTTTCCGACCGGTCGCCGTTGCCGGCGGCCCAGGAGACGATATCGACGATTTTGGGGCGCTCGACGGCGCGGAGCTGGTGGAGTTCGGCGGTCAGCGCGGCGTGGCCTTCCGGTGTCATATAGAACTTGCCGCCCGCCAGCCGCGGCGGACCGTCGTCCTCGTCATCGACGATCATTGTGTTGCGCATGCCGGCATCGTAAGCCGCCCGACAGCGCGCCGCCAGCGGTTGCCGCGCCCCACTTGCCGCGCCCCACTTGCCGCACCCGTTTTTTACCGCGAAACACGAGGCGGAAAACGCCAAGGAATAAACAACATGCTGACAACCGATGGGTTTCGCCTGGACGGCAAGGTCGCGCTGATCACGGGCTCGGGCCGAAATATCGGCCGCGCGGTGGCGGAATGCTTTGCCGCGGCCGGCGCGAAAGTGGTGCTCAATGGGCACCGCGATCAGGCAGCGCTGGACGAAACGGCGGAAGCGATCCGCGCCAAGGGTGGCGAGGTATTGTCCGTTCTGGCCGACGTGTCCGATCACAAGGCGGTCAGCGACATGGTGGACCGCACGGTCAAGACCTTCGGTGGCGTCGATATCGTGATTTCCAATGTCGGCATTCGCAAATATCGCGCTTTCCTTGAAATCACGCCGGAGGAATGGGACGACGTGCTGCGCTCCAACCTCTCCGCCGCGTTTTATCTGTCGCGCGCCGCGATCCCGCACATGCGCGAGAAAAAATTCGGCCGCATCGTGGTCATGTCCGGGGCCGACGGGTTCTGGGGCCATGTCACGCACCGCGCGCCGAACGTCGCGGCGAAAATCGGCATGCACGGTCTGGCGAAAGCGATCGCGCGCGAATTCGGCGCCGACAACATTACCGCCAACACCGTCTCGCCCGGCCCGATCGACACCGTGCGCGATTGGACCCAATACGTCCACCGCAAGCCCGAGGAAGTCATCGCCGAAGTTCCCCTGGGCCGCTACGGCCACGTGGACGAAATCGCCGGTGCCTGCCTGTTCCTGGCAAGCCCCGCCGGCGGGTTCGTCACCGGGCAGGTAATTCATGTCAATGGTGGCACGCACATGTATTGAGGCGACGGGAGGGCCGTACGTTTCCCGGAGTCAGCGCCCCAACGAACCAGGTTCGCGCGGGGACACGGCTGGAGTGTGAGGAAGATGTCCTCTTACTCCAGCCTGGTGCTGCACGGCGATGCGACGGAAGGCACCGTTCGCAATCGCAAAATCCAACCGGACACGACCCGCGACGATCGCAGTGCATTCCACCCTTAGGCGACGGCGAAGAATAACCGCTCCGTTTGAGGCACGCGCCGCCACACCCCGTCATGGTCCGCGAAGGCGGACCATCCACGTCTTTTACC
>JAYWAX010000335.1:0-5073 GCA_043782125.1 Acetobacteraceae bacterium
CAGCGGCACGGCCGTCGTTTTGGCGCGAATCGGCCGCGATCCTTTCCCCGGACATTGTGTGCGCCGCGACCGATGGCCCGCTCGGGGGCGTGCCATGACGGGGAGAGGCGCGCAGCCGGGCTCATGCGATTACGCTGACCCGAGTCACGATGATTTGACAACGGCCCTGACGCCCGGTTGTCCCAATCCCGACTCCCCGGGTCTTCCCTTGGGGGTCTTCCCTTGGGGGTCTTCCCCGGCAACACGAGGTACGGCAGCATCCCCCGATGACCGATCCGATCACCGTCGCCGTGCTGCAAAACCGGCTGAACGCCATCGCGGAAGAAATGGGCGAGGCGATGTTACGCACCGCCTATTCGCAAATCCTGAATTCCTCGCGCGATTTCTCCATCGCTTTGATCGACCGCCATTGCCGCCTGATTGCCCAGGCGGATCACATACCTGTGCATGTCGGTGCGATGTCGTGGGCGGCGAAGGCCCTGATGGCGCGTTTTCCCGACCCGTCGCCGGACGATATCTATCTGCTGAACGACCCCTACCACGGCGGCTCGCATTTGCCCGACCTGACGGTGTTCGCGCCCATTTTCGCGGAAGGACGGTTGCTGTTCTGGTCGGTCGTGCGCGCGCACCATTCGGACATCGGCGGCGCGACCCACGGCGCCTACAACCCGGCGGCGACCGAAATCTGGCAGGAAGGCTTGCGCATTCCGCCGATGCGCCTGACCGAAAATGGCGTCTTACGCGAAGACCTGCTGGAAATGCTGGCCCTGAACGTCCGCCACCCCCGCGACTTCCGCGGCGACCTGGCAGCCCAGATTGGCGCCGCGAAACTCGGCCATCGCCGTCTGAGCGCCGTCGCCGCCGAGTTCGGCGCCGAACTTCTGGAAGCGGCGATGGAAGCAATGCTCGACGCCGCCGAACGCCATGCCCGCGCGATCGTTTCGACCTGGAAAGACGGTGTCTACGATGGCGAGGCCGTGCTGGACGACGACGGTTTCGGCAAGACCGACATCGTCATCCGCGCCCATGTCACCAAACTTGGCGCGGATGTGACCGTGGACCTCACCGGTTCCGACCCGCAGGTGACCGGTTTCATCAATTCGTCCCACGCCAACACCCAATCCGCCGTCGCCATCGCCTTCGCCTTTCTGCTCGATCCGGACATCAACAAAAACGATGGCGCGTTCCGTCCGCTGAAAGTCGTGCTGAAAGAGGGCACCATCGTCTGGGCGCGGGAAGGCGCGCCGGTGACGATGTGTACCAGCCATTGCTCTAACGAAATCATCGAGGCGATCGTCGTCGCCCTGTCCCAGGCCTGCCCGCAGCGCGCGATGGGCGGCTGGGGCCGCCGCCTGCGGATCGCCCTGAACGGCGCCGATCCCCGCACCGGACGCCGCTTCATCTGGCACATGTTCCAGGCCCGGCCCGGCGGCGGCGGCTCGGCGGCCGGGGATGGCTATTCCACCATCGGCGAATGGCACTCCGCCGGCGGCATTAAATTCGGCTCCATCGAGGTCGCCGAAAGCCGGTTTCCGCTGGTGTTCGAAACCCATGAATATCGCCCGGACTCGGCGGGCGAGGGGCAATATCGTGGCGGTCATGGCGGCGACATGCGGCTGCGTATCGAAACCGAAGGCGCCGCGATCGCCAACACCGCCGGCGAGGGAACCGTCCACGGCGCCCGCGGCATGCTGGGTGGCCACGACGGCGCGCCCCACGATTATACGCTGCTCCCACCGGGACAGCCTCCCAGAAAGCTGAAAAACAAGGAAATCGGCGTGCCGGTACCCGCAGGCAGCGTGATCCACGTCCTGTCCGGCGGCGGTGGCGGCTGGGGCGATCCGGCCCGCCGCGCCCCCGCCGCGCGCACCGCGGATGCCATCGCGGGCCTGACAAAACAATTGGGAGCGAAACAATGACCATCGAAATGGGCTCCGGCGCGCATATCTATCGACCCCAGGAAAACTGGGCTCAGCTCCCCGATGGTTGGGCCTTCGGCGATGTCGCCGCCGTCGGCGTGGATCGCCTGGATCGCGTCTATTGTTTCAATCGTGGCGAACATCCAATGATCGTGCTCGACCGCGACGGGAAATTCCTGCGCGCCTGGGGCGAGGGTATTTTCAACCGCGCCCATGGCGTCCACATGGGACCGGACGACACAATTTTTCTGACCGACGATGGCGATCACACGGTGCGCCAATGCACGCTGGACGGCAAAGTGCTGCTGGAAATCGGCGTGCCCGGCAAACCCGCGCCGTACATGAGCGGCGTGCCCTTCAACCGTTGCACCCATACCGCTTTGTCCCCGCAAGGCGACCTTTACGTGTCCGACGGCTATGGAAACTCACGCGTTCATAAATACGCGCCGAACGGCAAACTCCTGTTCTCCTGGGGTCAGCCCGGTACGTTGCCTGGCGAGTTCAACATTGCCCACAACATTTGTTGCGACGCCGATGGCTGGGTTTATGTCGCCGACCGGGAAAACCATCGCGTTCAGGTTTTCGGCGGCAACGGAAAATTCGAAACACAGTGGAACAATCTGCATCGGCCCAGTGGATTGTTTATGACGGGCGGGGAATGTCCGCTGTGCTTCATTGGCGAAATCGGACCGCATCTGCCCGTGAACATCGACCTCCCCAACATCGGCCCGCGCCTGAGCATCCTCGATCTGAAGGGCAATCTGCTGGCCCGCGTGCAGGCCGACCCGGCGCGCGGCGGCGGTCCCGGCCAGTTCATCTCGCCGCATGGCCTGGCCGTCGATTCCCATGGCGACATTTATGTCGGCGAAGTCGCTCAGACATCCTGGACACGCTCGTTCCCCAGCCAGCCAAAACCGAAATATATTCGTTGTTTGCAAAAACTGGTGAAAGTCGCAGCGTGAGTTTCACGATCGGCATCGATGTCGGTGGCACCTTCACCGACATTGTGGTCGCGGCCGCCGATGGCCGCCTCATCGTCGCCAAAGCCCCCACCACCCCCGCCGATCAATCACTGGGCGTCCTGGACGGCATCGCCCTCGCCGCGCGCCGCCTTGGCGAAACCACCGCCGCGCTTCTGGGCTTGACGTCGCGCATCGTCCACGGCACCACCGCCGCGACCAACGCGCTGCTGGAAGGCAAAATCGCGCTGACCGGGATGCTGACGACCGAAGGGCATCGCGACGTCGTCGAAATGCGCGAGGGTCTGAAGCCGGAACGTTACAACCTCCGCATGACCCCGCCCGTGCCCCTGGTGCCGCGCCGTCTGCGCCTGCCGGTGCCAGAGCGCATGCGTCCCGATGGCTCTGTCGCCATCCCGCTCGATACCGCTGCCCTCGGCGCCGCGATCGATGTTTTAGCCCGCGAACAGGTCCGCGCGGTCGCCATTTGTTTTCTGCATGCCTGGCGCAATCCGGCGCACGAACAAACCGCCGCCGCCGCAGTGCGCGCGCGCCTGCCGGACGTCTACGTCACCGCGTCGTCGGACGTGCTGCCGCGGATCAAGGAATTCGAACGTTTCTCCACCACCGTCGCCAACGCCGCCGTGGGACCGGTCATCGCCGCCTATTTGAACCGTCTGCGCGACCGCCTGGCTGAGGCCGGATATCGCGGCGAATTGCTGGTCATTTTGTCCCATGGCGGCGTCGCGACCGTGGCCGAGGCCACCCGCCTCGCCGCCGGCACCGCGCTGTCAGGACCCGCCGGCGGAGTCGCCGCCGCCGTCGCTTTGGCGCGGGACGGTGTCGCGAAGGATCTGATCGCCTTTGACATGGGCGGTACCTCCACCGACATCGCGTTGGTGCGCGACGGCCAGCCGTCTCTGTCGGACGGCAAAACCGTCGCCAATGCCCGCATCGCGCTCCCCTCCCTCGACATCGTCACGTTGGGCGCGGGCGGCGGATCGCTTGGCAAAATCGACGCGGCGGGCTTGCTGGCGGTCGGGCCGGAAAGCGCGGGCGCCGTGCCTGGGCCTGCCTGTTACGGCCAAGGCGGCACCGAACCCGCCGTCACCGATGCCAATCTGGTGCTGGGGTATCTGGACCCTGGCAATTTCCTTGGCGGACAACGCACGCTGGACCGCGAGGCCGCAACCGCCGCCATGCAACGCCTCGCGGATCGGCTTGGCCTGTCCGCTGCCGCAACCGCCGATGGCATGCACCGCCTGGTCAATGCGCGCATGGCCGACGGGGTGCGCGTCGCCACGGTCCGCCGCGGCGTCGATCCCCGCGGACACGCAATCCTCGCCTTTGGCGGCGCCGCCGGCCTGCACGTCACCGCCGTGGCAGCCCAGTTGGGAATTGCCCGCGTGGTTGTGCCGGTCGCAGCGTCCGTGCTGTCCGCCTGGGGTATGCTGAACACCGATTTGCGAGTCGAACTCACCCGCGGCCAAAGCCAGTCCGGCGGGATCGACGTGCCCGGTTTGAACGCCGCCTTCTCCGAAATGGAGCGGGAAGGACGCGCCCGCCTGGCCTGGTTCGACGGCGAAATCGCGATCCGCCACACCGCCGACATGCGCTATGGCGAACAGGTCTTCGAAATCGCGGTGCCTTTGGACGATGTTCCCCGGGATCGCGCCGCCATCGAGGACGCGTTTCACCGCGCGCATGAACGCCTGTACACCTATGCCTCGCCGGGTCAGGATGTGGTGCTGGTGAATGCGGGCGTGTCCGTCATCGGCCGTCTGCCCGCCGCACCCGCGGCCGCGCCCCTGGCCGGGCGAGAACCGGCGCCGCCCAAATCGCGGCGGCGCGTGTTCCTGGGGGATTGGGTGGATATTCCGGTCTACGATTTCGCGGCGCTGGCGCCGGAGCAGACGGTTTCGGGCCCTGCGATCGTCGAGTCCGACACCACGACGGTCTTGCTGCGCGGGACGGAAACCGCGCGCTTCGATCCACGCGGATGGCTGGATATTGCGTTGCCCAATGGGGCGGGTGCGTAACAAAAAAAGAACGATCCGCCCGTTATTATAACAACCGCGCGAACGGTTGACCCATCGCGACGCCCTCTCCACGTCATGGCACGCCACTGAGCGGGCCATCCGGAGCGGTACGGCGATCGGACGAGAGGCGCTTGCCGCTGATGATCGTGCCCACTC
>JAYWAX010000336.1:0-5058 GCA_043782125.1 Acetobacteraceae bacterium
TCTGCGAGAGCCTGGAACTGTTCGCGAAAGAGGTCATGCCGGAATTCCACGCGCGTCAGCCGGCGCAGGCGCAGTGGAAGCAGGACGTGCTGAGCCGGAAGATCGTGCTGGAGGATCTCGATACCGAGCGGTACGATCTGTATTCGCATCAGAACGAGGATATTGTGCGGCTGACGCCGGAACAATTGCGTCAGCGCATGGCGGAAAAAGATAAACTGGCCGCCTCGGCGGCGGGAGAATAGATCGATGCGTCAAATGGTCATGGTGGGCTTCCTGCAGGCCCAGAACTGCACAAACCTCGTCAGTTCGTGGCGGCATTCGGAATCGCGGATGGATACGTGGAGCCCCGAATATTATGCCGATCTCGGCCGCATTTTGGAAGAAGGTAAATTTCAGGTCGCGTTCTTCGACGACCGGCTGGCGATGCCGGATCGTTACGGCAACGACCATCGGCATACTGTCGAGCACGGCATCCGCTGCGTGAAGATGGACCCGATTACCGTGATGATGGTGATGGGCATGGCGACGAAACGGCTTGGGCTGGGGTCCACGCGCAGCACGACGTATTACGAACCGTTCGATGTCGCCCGCACCTTCGCCACGATCGATCTGATGACTCACGGGCGCGCCGCCTGGAACGTGGTGACGTCGATGAACGATGGCGAGGCGCTGAACATGGGCGCGGATCTGCACATGGAACACGATCGCCGTTACGATCGCGCCGAAGAATTCATGCAGGTGGTTATGGGCCACTGGAAGTCCTGGGATGACGACGCGATCGTGCAGAACCGCGCGTCCGGCCGTTTCGCAGATCCGGACAAGGTGCGGCGGATCGACCACAAAGGAGAGTTTTTCAAATCCCGGGGGCCCTTCACCGTGCCGCGGTCTGAACAAGGCCATCCCGTGATCATTCAGGCCGGGCAGAGCGGCCCCGGAAAGCGGTTCGCGGCGAAGTGGGGCGAATTGTTGTTCGTGGGCAGCCCCGTGACGCTGGACCACGGGCGGGAAAATTATAAGCAGATCAAGGAAGCTGTGGCGGCGCAGGGGCGCGATCCCGCGCACTGCGTGATCGCGCCGTCCGCGTATATCGTCTCCGCTGAAACCAAAATGGAAGCGGAAGACAAGATGGCGTATATCGAGACGCTGGCGACCGATGAAGACGCGCTGTCGCTGCTGTCGGAATCGATGAATTTCGATTTTTCCACCAAGGAGCTGGACGAGCCGTTCACGGATGAGGAACTGGCAGGTATCTCCGGCACGCAATCGCAGCGGGATCGCACGGTGCAGTTGTCCGGCAAAAAAAACCCGACGGTTGCCGATTTCATCACCCACACGCGGCGCGCGCGGCCCAACAAGCCGTTCGTCGGTGGACCGAAAGAGGTCGCCGACGGGCTGGAAGAGTGGTTTTCGACGGGTGTTTGCGACGGGTTCGTGGTGGCGGCGACGCATGTTCCCGGAACATACGTGGAGTTCGTGAAATATGTGATCCCGGAACTGCAACGGCGGGGCTTGTATCACAAAGACTATAAAGGCGCGACACTGCGCGAAAATCTTGGCTTGCCGATTCCCAGAGTTGGCGGCTGAACAAAACCCAGAGGAGACGGCCATGATCCATGAACTGCGAACCTATACCTTCCACCCCGGTAAGATAAATACTTATCTGGATATCGCGCGTAACGTCGGCCGGCCGGCGCGCGGCCAAAATTATGGCATCAACATGGGCTATTGGACGTCCGAATTCGGTTCGCTGAACCAGATCTGGCATCTCTGGCAGTATGACAGCATGGAGGAGCGGGCGCGACTGCGCGACGAGCTGTCGAAGAACGAGCGTTGGACCAAGGAATATGTCCCGAATATCCGGCCGCTGATTCAGCGTCAAGATATTCGTTTTTTGAACCTGGTGAATGGCGTTAACACGCCGGACAACGAGGGCGGATTTTACGAACTCCGCATGTACCGGTTTAATCCTGGGCGTGCCGCCGGTTGGGCCCAGGGCTACAAAGAGATCATGCCGGTGCGCGAAAAATATTCGAAGAACGTTGGTGTCTGGATCGGCGAGGCACCGCAGCCGAACGAAGTTCTGCATATGTGGAACTATCGGAGTTTGGAAGCGCGGACCAAGGCCCGGACGGAGCTGTTCAAAGATCCGGACTGGCTGGCATTCCTCGCCAAGGGCGCGGGCGCGATCGTCGAGATGAACAACGTCATGCTCATCCCGACCGATTACAGCCCAATGAAGTAGGAGAATGCCATGAAACTCGGTCTGTCGATCGGCTATTCCAAGGCGAAACTCGATATCCCCGTGACGCTGGTGCAGCGGGCCGAGGAGCTTGGCTACGACTCGGTCTGGAGCGCGGAAGCGTATGGTTCGGATGCAGTGACGCCGCTGGCATATCTCGCGGCGGTGACGAAGCGGATCAGGCTTGGCACCGGAATCATGCAATTGGCCGCGCGCACGCCGGCCAACGCCGCGATGTGCGCGGGCACCGTCGATGCGTTGGCCGGCGGCGGGCGGTTCATCGCGGGTTTGGGCGTGTCGGGGCCGCAGATCGTGGAGGGGTGGTATGGGGAGCCCTGGGGCAAGCCGTATTACCGCATCCGCGATTACGTCGCGATCATGCGTAAAATCTTTGCCCGCGAAGAGCCGGTCACGTACGACGGGCGCGAAATCAGCCTGCCTTACAAAGGTCCGGGCGCGATGGGCGTCGGGAAACCGCTGAAATCCATCCTCCACATGAACCCGCATATTCCCATCTTCCTCGCCACGGGGAATGAGGCGACGGTGAAACTGACGGCCGAGATCGCCGACGGATGGGTGCCGATGGGCTTCTTCCCGGGTTCGCTGGATTTTTACCGCCCCTGGCTGGAAGAAGGGTTCCGCCGCGCTGGCAACGGCAAAAGTCTTAAGGATCTGGAAATCCAGGCCTCGGTGCATGTCGAGGTCAACGACGACGTGAAAGGTGCGTTGGCGAAGTTGAAGCCGGAAGTGGCGCTTTACGTCGGCGGGATGGGGCACAAGGACAAGAATTTCCACAAGGACATCATGGTTCGCTATGGCTTCGGCGATGCGGCGAACCGAATCCAGGAGTTTTATCTCGCGCATCGGAAGGAAGAGGCCGAAGCGGCGGTGCCCGACGAATGGGTGGATTTAAAGTCCCTGGTCGGTCCGGCCGCACGGATCAGGGAAAGGTTCCGGGCCTGGGAGGATAGCGGTGCCGATGGGCTGACGGTGCGGTCGCGCCAGCCGGAGGCGATTGAGGCGATGGCGCAGGCGGCGCGGCTGAACTGACAAGGGAGCATACGGATGCGTTATAAAGATAAGGTCGTGCTGATCACGGCAGCGGCCAATGGCATCGGCCGCGCCACCTGCGACATCGTTGCGCGGGACGGCGGCATTGTCATCGCCGTCGATAATCACCAGGAACGTCTCGATACAGCGGTCGCTACGCTGACCAAAGCGGGCGGACGGGCGCATGGCCGTTTATGCGACGCGATGGACCAGATACAGGTCGATGCCACCGTCGCCAGCGTCGTGAAGGAGTTCGGCCGGATTGATGTCCTGGTCAACGCGGTCGGCGGCAGCACGATCATTTCCCGCCCCGCCGCGAAGGTGGACGAGCTGACGTTGGACGAGTGGCAGAAGCTCATCAACTTCAACCTCAACGGCACGTTCCTGTTTCTGCACGCGGTCGTGCCGGTTATGAAGGCGCAGAAGGGTGGGAAGATCGTCAACCTCGCCTCGATCGCCGGGCGCGGGCTGAGCGCGTCGTCATCGGCGGCCTATTGCACAGCCAAGGGCGGGATCATCGCGCTGACCCGCAAGCTGTCGATCGAACTGGGCGAGTTCAACATCAACGTGAACGCCATCGCGCCGAGTTTGACGCTGACGGAGCGGATACGTCCGCACTGGAACCAACGCTCGCCCGAGGCACAGACCGCGGAGATCGATCGGACGCCGCTGAAGCGGGTGGCGGAAGCGGCCGATCAGGCGAAGGTCATCGGGTTCCTGGCGTCATCGGACGCGGATTTCGTAACCGGCCTGACGATTGACGTCACGGGCGGTTTGTAGGCGCGCGTTAACGCTTTACTTACCTTTTGGCGATAAGGCGGTTCACGGACTTTCGGGAAGTGAACCGTCGATGCCGCCACCGACCGACGACGTCAAGAACTGGATGACGATGTTCCGCTGGATCGTGAAGCTGATCCGCGACGAATACGATGTTGACGAGGCGGTCCTGACACGCGCCGCCGTCCTGGAAACCGATTGCGGCCTGGTGATCGAACAGGTCGAGACGGTGCTTGGACTTGTGGGCGCGAGTTTCAGCCTGCGTTTTCCGCCGGAAACCCTGGACGAGGTGCTGCGCCTCGAAGAACTCTGCATGTTGGCGAGTTGGATGAAGGGGCTGTAAAAGCGCCCGCCCTTCATCTCGGACGGGTTCGAGGCACGCTGCCGGGGATTGAACCCGTCCTGCCTGTAGGAGACGGACCCCGGGCGTTCGCTTGCCCGTCAGTCGTCGGCCGATCGGCATGGGCTGTTGGTGTCATGCCAACGGCCCTTATTGTTGACCCATGAGGCATGGGTCAACGGCCGCCGGTATGCTTGTTGGTTCCGCGCGCCGCCGCCCGCTTCCTTTCGCGCGCCGCCGCCCGCCAACCCGGCGCGCCATGCCAACGGCCCTCGATGATGGAAGGGTCATCATCGAGGGCCGTTGGTATCAGTCCTCGAACCTTGGCAGTTTGCGCGCCAGCTCGGTATAGGCCTCCTCGTCGGTGCGGTCGTAGCGTAACGGTGTCACCACCACCCGGCCCGCCCGCATCGCGCTGTAATCGGTGCCTGGGCTTTGCGGCCGGTCGCTGCGTTGGAAGTTCAGCCAGTGATAGGTCATGCCGCGCGGATCGGCGCGGGTATCGACGTTCATGCCGCCTATCACCCCCTCCCCTTGTTTCGCCAGGGCGATCGGACCCACCTGATCCGCCGGTATGGGCGGGAAGTTGACGTTCAGGATGGCGCGTTCCGACCAGCCGGCCGCGAGCAGTTTTTCGATGGTGGCGACGCCC
>JAYWAX010000337.1:0-5056 GCA_043782125.1 Acetobacteraceae bacterium
CACGGCGTATCGCTCGATGCCCGGCGCGACCGACAACGCGATCGTACGTATATCGGCCGAGGAGCCCTGGCCGCGCTGCCCATCGTCTGGGACGAAGGCCCCAATGCGACGGTCGACAGCAAGCAGATTGCCGCCCACATCGCCACCGGCCTGGACGCCAAGGAAGCCGGCCTTGCGCAGCAGCACGGCGATTTCGATACCGCCTTCGCCGGCGCGGCGACGAAGATCGAGGCCGTCTACGGTTCCCCCTTTCAGCACCACGCGACGCTGGAGCCGATGAACTGCACCGCGAAATTCGCCGGCGGCAAGATCGAGGTTTGGGTATCCAGCCAGAACGGCGACGCGTCTTTGGCGGCGGCGGCGGAGGCCGGCGGGGTCAAGCTGGACGACGTGAAAGTGCATAAGCACCACCTCGGCGGCGGCTTCGGCCGGCGCGGGCAGCAGGACCCCGTGAAGCAGGCCGTCCTGATCGCAAAGCAAATACCCGGGAAGCCGATCAAGTTGATCTGGAGCCGAGAGGAGGACATGGCGCATGGCTTCTACCGCCCGATCGCTCAGGCCAAAATGCGCGCCGGCCTCGATGCCAACGGCGATGTCACCGCGCTGCACGCCCGTCTGGCGGCGCAATCCATCGCCGCCTATCTGGCACCGCAACGGATGGTGAACGGCGTCGACATGATCGCCTTCCAGGGCTGGACCCAGGAAGAATTCGGCTACATGGCGATCCCCAATCTGCGGATCGACGATGCCGTGCGCAATACGCATGTGCCCGTCGGGTTCTGGCGCGGTGTGAACACCAACCAGAATACCGTCTTCATGGAGTGCTTCATCGACGAGTTGGCCCATGCAGCCGGCAAGGACCCAGTGGCGTTCCGCCGCGCCCTGATGGCGAAAAACCCCAAGCACCTCGCCGTCCTGAACGCGGTGGCTGAGCGCGCGGGCTGGGGCACGCCACTGCCCAAGGGCGTGTTCCGCGGCGTCGCCCAGAACGCCGGTTTCGGCAGCTTTGTCGCCGCGGTAGCGGAGGTCTCCGTCTCCCCGAAAGGCGAAGTGACCATTCACCGCATTGTCGCCGGCACCGACTGCGGCTACGCCGTCAACCCCGACCAGATCGCCGCACAGGTGGAGGGATCCTTCGTGTATGGCCTCAGCGCCATGTTCACCAGTGAGATCACCATCGACAAAGGCCGCGTCGTCGAGACCAACTTCGACACCTACCAGGTGATGAAGCTGGCCCAAATGCCGAAGGTCGAGACGGTATTGGTGCCCTCCGGTGGGTTCTGGGGCGGGGTGGGCGAACCCACCATTGCCGTGGCACCCCCGGCCGTACTGAACGCCATTTTCGCTGCCACCGGCAAGCGTATCCGAACCTTGCCGCTTTCGCACCACGACCTGTCCCACGCATAATGCGGCGTCTGGCCCTCGCAGCGGTGTTGCTGGGCGCGGCCGCCCCGCCGCCGCCCGGGGCCAGCAACTGTTCGGGGTGCCATGGCGGCGTCGCGCCGGTTCCGGTCCTGGCCGGCCGCCCCGCGGCCGAGACCATTGCTGCCATGGGCGCGTTCCGTGCGGGGACGCGACTCGCGACGGTGATGAACCTTATCGCCAAGGGCTTCACGCCGGAGGAAACCAAAGCCATCGCCATGTGGTGGGCGGGGGTGAAACCATGACCGCATTGACCCGCCGAGCCGTCGTAACAACCGGATTGGCGATGCCCTTTGTCGCCAGGGCGGAATCCGGCCCCGGCGTCCTCATCGTCGGAGGCGGCTTCGGCGGCGCCACCGCTGCTCGGGCGCTCCGCCGCTTCAATCCGAATCTCGAAGTGACCCTGATCGAGGCAAACAAAACGTTTACCGCGTGCCCTTTCAGTAACCTCGTCATCGCTGGCGTGCGGCCCATCGGATCGCAACAATTCGGATACAAAGCGGTCGCCGCCGACGGAATCCGCGTCGTCTACGCCGAAGTAACGGGCGTAGACCCGACAAAGAAACGCATCGCACTGGCCTCGGGTGAGAGCCGGCCGTACGACCGCCTGATCCTGTCTCCCGGCATCGACATCGCCTGGGGCGCGCTGCCCGGTTACGACGAAGCCGCCAGCGCCCGCATGCCGCACGCCTGGAAAGCCGGTGCGCAAACGTTGCTGCTACAGAAGCAGCTTGAGGCCATGCCGGACGGCGGCACCGTCGTCATGTCCGTGCCCCCCAACCCCTATCGCTGCCCCCCAGGTCCTTACGAAAGGGCGAGCCTGATCGCATGGTATTTGCGCGGCGCCAAACCGAAATCGAAGCTGATCGTGCTGGATTCGAAAGACGTATTCTCGAAACAGAAACTCTTTCAGGCCGGCTGGGCGCGGATGTATCCCAACATCCTGCAATGGGTCTCCCAGTCCGACGGTGGTACCGTGACCGGCGTCGATCCGTCTACCTTGACGTTCAAAACCGACTTCGGGTCGCACAAAGCCGATGTCGCCAACGTCATCCCGCCGCAGAAAGCCGGGCGCATTGCCGCCATCGCGGGCGTGGCGGACAAGACCGGCTGGTGCCCGATCGATCCGGTCACGTTCGAGTCCCGCCTGATCCCTGGCATCCACGTCATTGGCGATGCCGCTATCGCCGGCGCCATGCCAAAATCCGCCTTTGCCGCCAATGCGCAGGCGAAGGTGTGTGCCCTCGCGGTGGCGCGCATGCTGGAGGGCAATGCCCCGGACGAACCGCGCCTGATCAATACGTGCTATTCGCTGATCGCGCAGGGCTACGCGATTTCGGTCGCTGGCGTGTACCGTCCCGCCAATGGGGTTTTGGCGGAGGTACCAGGTTCCGGCGGCACGAGCCCGCTGGATGCGACGGACGATTTTCGCTACCAGGAAGCCCAGCATGCCGATGCTTGGTTTAAAACGATCGCACATGAAGCGTTCGGCTAGCGTGGCTTTGGCCGCGCTGCTGACGATGGGTGCTGGCGATGCCACACGCGGACGGGCCGTCGTGATGAACCGGCAGATCGGCGCCTGTTTGCTGTGCCATTCAGGCCCGTTTCCCGATCCACATTTGCAGGGGAACCTGGCACCGTCGCTGGCCGGTGTCGGGTCCAGGCTGACGCCGGATGCACTTCGCCTGCGCCTGACAACGCCGCCGCCCGACAGCATTATGCCCTCGTATTCCGCGACCGACGGGCGGCGCCAGATCGGCCGGCAGTGGGAGGGGAAACCGGTCCTCACCCCGTCGCAAATCGAGGATGTGGTGGCGTTTTTGTCCACACTGAAAACACCATGAGACGACGCCTGTTGATCGCCGGTTCGGCGGCCCTACTGGTCCCGACAGTTGCAGCCGCGACGCCGGCACAAGTCGCCGTACTAATCCGGCAACTCATCGGTGAAGCAAAATTGACCGAGGGGAAAGTAAAACTCGACCTTCCGGTCATGGTGGAAAACGGCAATGCCATCGGCATGACCGTTTCGGTCGACGCACCGCCAGGCGCGGTGCACTCGTTGCACGTTTTCGCCGAAGGCAATCCGTTGCCCGAAGTCATGCATTTCATGTTTGGCCCCCGCGCCGGGGTGCCGCGCGTGCAGACCCGGATGCGGCTGGCGACGTCGCAAACCGTCATCGCGGTGGCACAAATGCGGGATGGCACCTTCTGGCAGGATAGCATGGACCTGCTTGTCACCCTCGCCGCCTGCATCGATTAGGGGAAGACAATGGTCCGCGTGCTGCTGAACGTTCCGAAACAGGTTCGCAAGAATGAGCCGTTCGACGTCAAACTGTTGATTTCTCACCCAATGGAAAGCGGCCAAAAGCGCGACGGGATGGGATTGGCGATCCCGCGCGATATTATCAACCGGCTGGTCTGCACTTTGGATGGCGACGAGGTCTTCCGCATGAACCTGTTCCCGGCCATCGCCGCCAATCCTTTTCTGGCCTTTTCCGTCATCGCCGAACGCAGCGGAACCTTGTCGATTGCCTTTACCGACGATCATGGCGCAACGCAGACCGAGACGGCCCCGGTGGAGGTCGTGTGAAACGTCTCCTGCTATTGTTGGCGTTCTTGGCCGCAGCCGCCGCGCCCCGGTCGGGCTACGAAGACGCCAGCCCGGAAACCCGAGCGATGCAGGACGACGACAGCGCCAATCCGGGGTTTTTGTGGGTGCGGGAGGGGGAGGCGCAGTGGTCGTTGCCGGTTGGCCCCGATGGCAAAAGCTGCGCGTCCTGCCATGGCGACGCGACCGTATCGATGCGCGGGGTCGCGGCCCGTTATCCCATGGTCGATCCTCGGTTGGACGAACCCCTGACCCTGGATCGGCGTATCGCCCAATGCCGCTCGGAACGCCAACACGCCGAACCGTTGCCACCCGAGGGCGATGCGGCGCTGGGTCTCAGCGCGTATGTCGGCCTGCAATCGCGCGGGATGCCGGTGCACATCGCGGCCGACAGCCCGTTCGTCGCGGCGGGACGACGGCTGTTCAACACCCGCATGGGGCAACTGAATCTGTCCTGCGCGCAATGCCACGACGAACGCGCCGGCGGCAAACTGGCCGGCGCCATCATTCCGCAAGGACATTCGAACGGCTATCCGGAATACCGGCTGGAATGGCAGACGATGGGCTCGCTGAACCGGCGGTTGCGCAATTGCATGATCGGCGTGCGCGCGGAACCGTTTGCACCGGACTCGCGCGAAATGGCGGAGTTGGCGCTGTACCTGGCGGTGCGGGCGGAAGGCCTGAAGGTGGAAACGCCGGCGGTACGCCCTTAACCGATCCGCGCCATCGCCGCTTCCAGCCGGTCGACGTCCGCCAGGTACGCGGTAACCCGGCCACGGTTTTCCTCGACGATCTCTTCCGGTGCGCGCTTGACGAAGTCCGCGTTCGCCAGTTTCTGCTGGAATTTCTTTGCTTCGGCCGCGGCCTTGTCGCGTTCCTTGCCCAGGCGGACCCGTTCCACACCGATGTCGATGATGCCTTCCAGCGGCAGCACGACCGTCGCCTCATCCAGCACCGCCTGCGCCGAACCTTTCGGCAATGCGCCGTCCACAGCCCGGACTTCCGAGGCACGGGCCATACGACGGA
>JAYWAX010000338.1:0-5053 GCA_043782125.1 Acetobacteraceae bacterium
GCCTGCGTAATCCCGAGTTCCTCGGCCTCGATCAGCGCGTTCAGCGTCCACTTCACGATTTCGTACCACTGATCGTCGCCCTGGCGCACGGCCGGTCCAAGCGGTTCCTTGCTGATGATATCGGGCAGAATCAGTTGGTTCTCCGGATCGATCATCAACGACGCGATCGACGCCAATTGGCTGGCATCGGTCGAATACGCGTCGCAGCGCCCTTTGTTGTAAGCCTCGCGCCCTTCTTCCCGTTGTTCGAACACCACCGGGTTGATTTTCACGTTGTGGGAAGCCGCCCAATCCGCGAGGTTGAGTTCGCTGGTGCTGCCGGAGGAAACACAGACCGAGGCGCCATCGAGGTCCTTCGCACGTTTCACGCCGGACGATTTCCGCACCAGGAACCCCTGCCCGTCGTAGAAATTCACGCCGGTGAACAGCAACCCATTCGCGGCCTCGCGTGTCATGGTCTGGGTCAGAACCTGGACCACCAGATCGACCTGGCCGGATTGCAGCACCGGCAGGCGTTGGGCACCGTTCGTGGGCACGAATTTCGCGTGGCCGGCATCGCCAAAAATCGCGGCGGCGACGGCACGGCAGGTGTCGGTATCGAGCCCCCTGAAAACGCCTTTGCTATCGACGATGCTGAAGCCGGGCGTCGTTGGCGCGACGGCACATTCGACATAACCTTTCTTCAGCACCGCCCCGAGTGTTGTGCCCGGCGTGTTCTGCGCGAACGCCGGGACGGCGAACAACATGGCGGCTGCGAGATATCTGAACATGTTCAAGCTTTCAGGAGACGAACGATAAAGCGGGCACCAAGCACTTTTCCCTTGCCGTCGCGGACGTTCTCGACGGAAATCTGGCCTTGCAAGGCCTCGACGATCTGGCGGCTGATGGACAGGCCAAGACCGGAATGCTGTCCGAATTTCTCGCCTTGCGGGCGTTCGGAATAAAACCGCTCGAAGATATGTTCCAAATTCGCGTCGGGAATGCCCGGTCCCTGGTCTTCGACGCTGATTTCCACCCGCGCGCCAAGGTCCTTGACCTCCGCGAGAATGCGTCCGGCGCGCGGACTGAAGGATTGGGCGTTGCCGATCAGGTTACGCAGAACCTGGACCAGGCGGTCTTCGACGGCCAGGACCTCCGCACCATGCGGCGGCGCGACGACTTCCATGTGCGGGTCGTTTTCCTGATCCCGCGTGGCGTCGTCGAGTTCCTTCAACGTGCGCAATATGGCCACGACATCGACCGGCCCGGCGGTGACCCGCGACATTTCGGCGTCGAGCCGGGACGCGTCGCTGACATCGCTGATCAGCCGGTCGAGCCGGACGACATCCTGTCCGATGATGGTCAGTAACTGCTTGCGCCGCGCCGGGTCTTCGATCCGCATCAGCGTTTCGATCGCGCTACGGATCGAAGACAGCGGATTTTTTAACTCGTGCGCCACATCGGCGGCGAAACGTTCCGTCGCGTCCATGCGCGCCCAGAGCGCGGCGGCAGAATCGGAGACGGCATTGGCCAGCGCGCCGACCTCGTCCCGGCGCGCCAGCAGGGAGGCGGAAACGCTGCCGGTGCGACCCTTGCCCTCCCGCATGTCGCTGGCGGCGTCCGCCAGGCGCAGGATCGGGCGGGCGATGGTCAGCGACAAATACCATGACAAAAGCACGGTCAAAGCCAGCGCGAGGCCGAACAACGCGACGATCGACAGGCGGATTGCGAGCAGGCTTTCCTCGACCTCCCGTGCCTCCCGGGTCAGCAGGACGATACCGACGGTGCGTTTGTCGCGTTCGACCGGTTCGGCGACGGTAATCCAGAGCCGATTATCGACGGTGCGCCGGATATACGGCGGCATTTCGCGGCTTTTGCCCGCGCTTTGCAGGCGGAGTTCTTCCTTGACGTCGGGCTGCCATTCGGGGCCGCGCGCGCCCGGCGTCATATCGACCGGCGTGACCTTGCCCCGGTGCGGCATCAACGACAGGACGAAGTCGTAGACCTGACCGACATGGGTCAAAATCATGCCGCGATCGATGGGCGGCAGCGGGGGCCGGCTGTTGGTGGGGCCCTGCCCGTCGCGAAGTTGCGAGTCGGCGACGGTGGTGCCGTCGGGGGCATAGATTTTTGCGCGCGCGTCGGGGGTGGGATCGGTCAGGCGGCGCAGCAATGGCCGGGCGATTTCCGGCACCAGATGCGGGTTTTCCGGATCGGTCGCCAGCACGGCGCTTTCCCCAATGGCGCCCGCGTAAATCTTCGCCTGCTCGCGCAAGGCCGCGACCTGCGCTTCCAGCAGGCCATTCTGATACTGATCCAGATACAGCAACGCCGCGACCAACAGCGCCAGCGGCAGCGCGTTGACCAGCAGGATGCGCCGCAGGAGGGGCGAAACCCAGCGCTGCCGGTATCTTCGAGACGGGCCGGTCTGATTCGGATTTACACCCGCGAAGGTAGCGCCGCCAGGCACTTAGTGTTCCTTGTAACGATAGCCGATCCCGTAAAGCGTTTCGATCTGATCGAAATTTTCATCGACCGCGCGGAATTTTTTCCGCACGCGTTTGACATGGCTGTCGATCGTTCGGTCATCGACATAGATGTTCTCGCCATAAGCCGCGTCGATCAACTGGTCGCGGCTTTTGACCATGCCGGGCCGGGCGCCCAGCGCCTTCACGAGCAAAAATTCAGTGACGGTGAGCTGAATATCCAGCTGCTTCCACAGGCATTGGTGCTTGGTTTCATCCAGCACCAAATCCCCGCGGGTCATTACCCCGCCCGGCGCGGCGCCAGAGCCTTCGGCACGGCCGGCTTCATTCCGGCGCAGCAAGGCGCGAATGCGTTCCAGCAGCAGGCGCTGGCTGAAGGGTTTGGTGATGTAATCGTCGGCGCCCAGTCGAAGGCCCATTAACTCGTCGACTTCTTCGTCTTTGGAGGTGAGAAAAATCACCGGCATCGAACTGCGCTGGCGCAGACGTTGCAGCAGTTCCATCCCGTCCATGCGCGGCATTTTTACGTCCAGCACCGCGAGGTCCGCGGGCTTCGCGGTCAGCCCCTGCAACGCGCTTTCGCCGTCGGTATAAGTGCGGACAAGGAACCCCTCCTGTTCCAGCGTCATGGACACGCTGGTGAGGATGTTGCGGTCGTCGTCGACCAGGGCGATGGTCTGTTTCATGGGATGCGTCCTCGATGGAAGCCTGCTTCCGGGTTCTGGCCCGATACGGCAAGCTTATATCCTGTTTGGCACCCAATTGTGGCGCATCCAGGACACGAGGTGAACAAAAAATGGCAGACGACCCCGCCGTCATCGGTTTCGAGGTCCGCAAACTGGCGCGCGCGGCGCGATCTGGCACCTTGGCGACCACCGCCGATGGCGGCCAGCCGTTTGCGACTTTGGTGACTCCCGCCTGCGCGCCGGATTTTTCCATCTTGCTGCTACTGTCGGACCTGTCCGAGCATACACGGCATTTGCGCGCGGAGCCGCGCTGTTCGATTCTGGTCGCGGGTCCGGCGGAGACGGCGAACCCGCAGACGGCGCCACGAGCGACTGTAACCGGGCTCGCGGCGATGGACGACGATCCCGCTTTGAGGGCGCGGTATCTGGCGGTCCATCCTTATGCCGCGATGTACGCGGGATTCGGGGATTTTCATGTGTGGCGCATCCGTCCGATGGCCGCGTTGCTGGTCGGCGGGTTCGCGCGCGCGGCGCGGGTGCGCTTGGCCGATTTGAACCCGGACGCGGCGGCCGTGACGGCGATCGCGGCGGCGGAGGCGTCGATCGTGTCGCATTGCAACGCGGATCATCCGGATGCCCTCGTCGCGATTGCGCGGGCGCCCGGGGGCTGGCGGATGGTCGCGGCGGACGTGGACGGCATGGACCTGGCCTGCGAAGAAAAAGTCGCGCGTTTCCACTTTTCCGCGCCTGTGGCGGACGCGGGTGGCGTGCGAACGGAACTTGTTCGCATGGCCCGGGAGGCGAGAGGTCAGGGGTAACGCCATCGGCACGCGAGCCGGGCCAATCCGTCCGCGCATCGATTGCCCCGGCTGCCGTTTGCCGCGGCCGGAGGCTCGTGCTGAAATCGAATGCGTTCGAAATTGGAGGAAAACATCGTGAATCTACAAGGAAGAGCCGGAATCGTAACCGGCGCAGGGCGCGGCATCGGCCGCGCGGTCGCATTGCTGATGGCGAAAGAAGGCGCCAGCGTCGTCGTCAACGATCCCGGCTTCGGCCGCGGCGGCGAAGCGACGGAAGAAAAACCTGCCGATTCCGTGGTCGCGGAAATCGAGGCGTTTCAGGGCCGCGCCGTCGCGAATTATACCTCGGTGACCGATTACGCGGGCACCGGACGCATGGTCGCGCAATGTGTCGATACCTACGGAAAGATCGATTTCGTCGTCAATATCGCGGGCATGCTGCGCGAGCGCATGATCTGGAACATGACCGAGGACGATTTCGATCAGGTGATCGGGGTCCATCTGAAGGGCAACTGGAACATGTGCCACCACGCGATCAAGGTCATGCGTGGCGCGCGTTACGGACGTATCGTGAATTTCTCGTCCGATGCGTTCAAAGGCTCGGTCGGACAGTGTAACTATGCGGCGGCCAAGGCGGGGATCATCGGGCTGACCCGCTCGATCGCGCGCGAGGCCGGACGTTACGGCATCACGGCGAACGCCATGTGCCCGATGGCGGCGACGCGGATGACGGTGAACGACGGGGTCATCGCCGGTTGGAAACGGCGGCTGGAACGCGGGCTTCTGACGCAGGCGCAGTATGAATCGCGCATGGCGATGCCGGGTCCGGAATTCGTCGCGCCCATGGTAGCCTTTCTCTGTACCGAGGACGCGCGCGACGTCAACGGACAGTTGTTTCACGCGGAACGATCCATGATCCATACATATCAGTATGGCGAGGAAGCGAAAGCGATCTACAAATACACCGATGACGGCATGTTCACGGTCAACGAATTGATCGAAACGATTCCCGCATCGTTGATGAACGGGATCGCCAACATCGCGCCGCCCGACGCGGGGTAACGGACTGGGCACCGGCCGCGCGGCACGGATTCATGGCGTA
>JAYWAX010000339.1:0-5049 GCA_043782125.1 Acetobacteraceae bacterium
CTACGCGGACCATGACACGAATGGTTGGCAACCGCGGATCATTATTTCCGGCCGCGGGTGCAAGGCCCCTGCATGAACGCACAACTTTGGTTCGCACCCGCGGCCGCGCCCGTCATGCCCACCCGGAATGAAACCGCGGCGCAAAGCCATGGGGTATAGCGGCCAATGCCATGCCATCGGATCCGACACCACGCACCGGCCGCCTGACCGAGCTCGACGCGATGCGCGGAATCGCGGCGTTCACGGTCGTGCTGTCGCACGCGGCCGACGACCTGCGAACGCAAGGCGGGCCAATTCCAGGCCTGCTGAAGCTGCTGGACGCGACCCCGTTGCGCGCGTTGTTTAACGGCCGGGACGCGGTGATATTCTTCTTCGTGCTCAGCGGCCTGGTGCTGACACGGACCCTGACAAACGGCGCTGCGCCCGGCTTCCCGGTGTTCGCGGCCCGCCGAGCCGTGCGCCTGTGCGTTCCCGCCGCCGCCGCCGTCGTTTTTTCGGCGCTGCTTTATCAGGTGTTTCAAAATCCGGCGGCCGGACGCGACCCCGGCGATTGGCTGGCCGCCGCCGGATGGACGCAGGCGCCATCGCTCGCGGATATCCTCCGCCAATCGTTCATGTTGTGTCTGGACGGCGGGTTCCAACTCGACGGCGTGTTGTGGAGTCTGGCGCACGAGCTGCGGCTTTCGATCCTTCTGCCGCTTCTGGCGGTCGCAGCGATGCGTTGGGATCCCGGCGGTTGGGCATTGCCGCTGGGCGCGGGGACCATGTTATTCGGCCTGGAAATCGGCGGTCACGGGATCGGCGAAACCCGATTCGCGGGCTCACCCGGCGCGACGATGGCGATGTCGCTGTTTTATCTGCTGCTTCCGGCGGCGTTGTTCCTGTGGATCGCGACGCGGTTATCGCTGCATCGGCTGGCGCCGCCGCACGCCAAGGGATCGCTGTTGCGGCGATGGGGTCCGGCCGCCGGGTGCTTTTTACTGGGTATCGTACTGGGCCACCGGATCGGCCACGGCGGCGGGATCATGGTTGGCGCCACGCTGACGGAAACGCTGCTGGCGACCTTGTATTTCGCCCCGTGCTTCGCGCTTGGCGCGGCCATGTCGATGGGCGCCCTGGCCCGGTTCGCCCCCGATCCGCGCCAGCGTATCCCTTGCATCGCGGGCGCCGTTTTGTTGCTGAGTTACGACAATCTGTTCGCCATCGCCGCCGCGTCGTTTCTCCTGATTCTTGCCGCCCGTCAGCCCGGCCGCCTTCGCGCCATGCTCCGCCTGGCCCCCTTCGCTTTTCTGGGCCGCATCTCATTCAGCCTTTATCTGGTGCATGTGCCATTGCTGCTGGCGATGCGTCATTGGCTGGACGGAAGCGTGCCGCATCACGCGATCCTTCTGTCATGGATCGTCCTTTCGATCCCCGCGGCGTGCGCCCTGCATCGCATCGCCGAGGAGCCGGCCCGCCTGTTGGCGAGCGGCATCGGGCGGCGGACAATGCTGTCCCCCGCCTGACGTTCCAGCGGTTTTCAACCGCGCGCGACCCTGGACGGCGCTCCCGCCCCGTCCGAGACAGCGCCGCGCAACAGCAACCTGTCAGAACAGGCCTTCGATTTCGCCGTCGGCGCGCAAATGGATCGCTTCGGCGGCGGGGACACGCGGCAGCCCAGGCATGGTCATGATGTCGCCGCAGACGGCGACGATGAAGCCGGCGCCCGCCGACAGCCGGACTTCCCGGACTGGCAAAATATGGCCTGTGGGAGCCCCCATGACGGTCGGATCGGAGGTGAAGCTGTATTGCGTCTTCGCGATGCAGACGGGGACATTGCCAAATCCCGCGTCCTCGAACGCCTTCAGACGCCGCGCCACCGCGTCGGGGATCGAAATACCGTCCGCGCGATAAATCTCCGTGGCGATCGTCCGAATTTTGTCCGCAAGCTTGCCTTCCAGCGGATAGAGCGGCTTGAACACGGTCTTGCTGCCTTCGATGCGCGCCATCACGGCATGCGCCAGAGCTTCCGCCCCCGCGCTGCCGTCTGCCCAATGCCGGCAGGAAATCGCCTCCACGCCCAAAGCGGCCATGCCTTCCTGGATCGCGGCGAACTCGGCGGCGGTGTCGGAGGTGAAGTGGTTGACCGCGACCACCACCGGCAGCCCGAATTTGCCGAGATTCTCGACATGCCGCGCGAGGTTGGCGAGGCCTTTCTTCACCGCCGCGACGTTCTCCGGGCCAAGCGCATTGCGGGGAATGCCGCCATGCATTTTCAGCGCGCGAACGGTCGCCACGATCACCGCGCAGGACGGCGTCAGACCCGCCGAACGGCATTTGATGTCCATGAATTTTTCTGCGCCCAGATCGGCGCCGAACCCGGCCTCGGTGACCACCACATCGGACAATTTCAGCGCGGTCTGGGTCGCCATGACCGAGTTGCAGCCATGCGCGATGTTCGCGAACGGCCCGCCATGGACGAACGCGGGAGAGCCTTCCAGCGTCTGCACCAGATTGGGCGCCAGGGCGTCGCGCAGCAGCACGGACATCGCGCCATCGGCTTTCAGATCGGCGGCGGTCACGTTGGTACCGTCGCGGCGCTGACCGATAATCATTTTTCCAAGACGGGTTTGCAGATCCGCCATGTTCTTCGACAGGCAAAACACCGCCATGACTTCGGAGGCGACGGTGATGTCGAACCCATCTTCGCGCGGGAACCCATTCGCGACGCCGCCCAGACTCCCGGTAATCGATCGCAGCGCGCGATCGTTCATGTCGAGGCAGCGGCGCCAGGAGATGCGGCGCGGATCGATGCCCAGAGAGTTGCTCCAATAGATGTGGTTATCGATCATCGCCGCGAGCAGGTTATTGGCCGAGGTGATCGCGTGGAAATCGCCAGTGAAATGCAGGTTGATCTGATCCATCGGGACGACCTGCGCGTGACCGCCGCCCGCCGCGCCGCCCTTCATGCCGAAGCTGGGGCCAAGCGAGGGCTCGCGCAGACAGATCGTCGCCCGCTTACCGATGCGGTTCAACGCATCGCCGAGACCGACGGTGGTGGTCGTCTTGCCTTCGCCGGCCGGGGTGGGGCTGATGCCGCTGACGAGAACCAGCGCGCCATCTTTGCGGTCTTGGATCGAATTAATGAAGTCGAAGCCGACCTTGGCCATGTGGCGGCCATAGGGTTCCAGCGCCTCCACCGGGATGTTCAGGCGAGCCGCGATATCGGCGATGGGTTGCAATATCGCCGCGCGGGCAATTTCGAGGTCTGGATTCACTGGGACTCTCCCTTTCGCGTCTTGACGCCGATGTCGTTCAAAGCCTGATCCATCGCAGCGACCGCGCCCGCCATTTCTGCCGGTCCGAGGGCGCCGATGCAACCAACCCTGAAACCCGGGGTGGGCGTGTTGTAAAAGTTGCTGATCAGCACGCCGCGCCGTTTCAGCGCCTCGACGAATTTTTGCAAATCCCAGGCGGGATCGTTCGGGGCGCGCATGTTCACGATAATGGGACCCTGGTGTTCCTGGGCCAGGAAGGGGGTGAGGCCGATGCCGGTCAACCCGTCGTAGAGTGTCCGCATGTTCGCCGTGTAACGCACAAGACGCGCGGGCGGCCCGCCTTCCCGGTCCAGGAAATCGAGCGCCGTGTTCAGCGCGTTGACGATCTGCGCGGGCGGCGTAAAGCGCGGCCGCCCATCCCCGCGCGTTGTTGTCTGGGCGTAAATATCGGCCAGATCGAACGACCAGCTTCCAGCCTGACCGGCGCCTTGTTCCAGGCGGTCGATCCGCGCGATGGCATAAGCAACGCCGGGCAAACCCTCCAGGCACTTGTTCGCGGTGAACACGGCGGCGTCGATTTCCGGATGCGCCGCCATGTTCAGTGGCAGGGCGCCGAATGCGGAGACGGCATCGACGATCATGCGCCGGCCAGTGGCGCGGACCGCGTCGCCGATGGCATGGATATCGTGCGCGACCCCGGTGCCGGTCTCGGATTGGATCAGGCCGGCGTGGGTCAGGCTGGGATCGCGGTCCAGCGCTGCGGCGATGGCCTGGGGCGCGGCTTTTGCGTTGGGCGGGATCGTCAGCGGCACCGGATCGCGTCCGGATTCCCGCGCCAGGCGGATCATGCGGTCGCCATAACTGCCGGTGACCGGGATCAGAATGCGCCCGCCCGGAGGCAGAAAGGTTCGCAGCGCGGCTTCCACGATGAAGTGGCCGCAGCCGGGAAGCGGGAGCGCGGTATGGGTGGACTCGCCGCCATTGGCGATTTTCAGCAGGCGGTCGCGCACGCCCGCGTAAATGTCGCGAAAATCGAAGTCCCAGGGCGCGATGTCGATACCGGCGGCAGCGCGCACCTCAGGTCGGGTCGTGACGGGGCCAGGGATCAGTAACAACATGGGACGAAGGTCGCATGGTCCGGCGCGGAAATCCACCCGGCACGCCGCCGCGGTTGCCAAAACCCGGGGGATGGAGAACATAACCGTCAATCAATCGCGGAGGATGCGGCATGATCACGAAATTCGACACGCTCTACGCCGGGCACGTCGACCTGGACAATATCGGTTATGGCGGGACCCCGATCAACGATCGCCGTTACGACAACGCCCATTTGGCCACCGCGTTGTCGAAAGCCGAAGCGCTGGCGCAAATGGCCGATGCCAACAATTACGACACGTTCTGGATGGCCGAGCACCATTTCCAGCACGAAGGCACCGAATGCATTCCCAACGTGACGCTGATGGCGCTGCACCTCGCGCACATCACCAAAAACATCAACATCGGCACAGGATTCAACGTCACGCCGATGTGGCACCCGCTGCGGCTGGCCGAGGATTACGCCGTCGCGGATATCCTCACGAAGGGCCGCATCGTGTTTGGCGTGGGACGCGGCTATCACACGCGCGAAGTGGAAACCTTCGGCTCGCCGCTGACGGATCAGGAGGGCAATCGCGAGCTGTTCGAGGAACAGGTCGAGATCATCTTCAAAGCGTTCAATAACGAGTCGTTTTCGCACAAAGGCAAGCATTACACGCTGCCGCCGGAAGTGCCGTATCGCGGTTACACGCTGAAA
>JAYWAX010000340.1:0-5045 GCA_043782125.1 Acetobacteraceae bacterium
CGACAGCGGCGTCGATCCCTGCATGTTCCTTGATCCGTTGCCGCGTGCGCGTCAGCAAAGCCCGCGCCGGCAGCAAACCGGCAGCCTGTTCCGCCGTAACCCCGGCACCCAACTGGCGCAGCAAATCGCCGATCCGAGCCATGCCGTGGTCGTATTGACCCTTCACCGTCGCGTGATCGTCCCGCGCTTTCCGCGCCTGCCCAGAATCGCGCACCAGCGCCGAAATATCTTCCGCCAACGCGAGCAAAACCCGATCGACCGCGACATCATCGGCGGTTTGTTCGGAACGCGACAGATTTTCCCGTGCGACCCGCGCCGCTTCCTCTCGCGTCACGACATCCGTTCGCGCCCCATCCAGCGCTGTTCGAAGATCGTTGTCCAATCGTGGCGCATCTGGATGCGCGTCGAGCCAACGCATCGCCTCATCGCGCTGTGCCAGCCAGGGGCGCACCCGGCGGATGCGTTCCAAACGCGCGATTTCGGCGGATGCCGCTTCCGCCTCGGCATTGCGCGACCGGCGCGTTTCTTCCAGCGCGTCGAGTTCGCGTTGCCGCCGAAACCAATCGTCCGGCTTCAGTGTTTCCGCGCGGGCGCGGCTACGCGCGGCCATGAACCGATCCAACGCCTGATAAAATGGCCGCGAGCCGGTTTTTCGCAGCGGCGCGAGATCGTCGCGCTGCTTTTCCAAGCGGGCCTTCAATGCCCGCGCCTGCCGGATGCCGCCCGCCGCCGACAGCAACGCGCTGGCGACATCGCCCCCGGATTCCAGCAACGCCTTCCCACCCGCACGCAACGCGTCTGTATCCAGCACGAACAACCGTTCCAACAGCGCCTTGTCTCGCCCCTTCAGAATTTCGTTCAAAAAAGCGGGGTCCAGCACCTGTCCGGCGGCGTCTTCCAGCGGATTGCCGCGCGCCTTCGGACGGCTGAACATTGTTTCCGCGCCATCCGCCCCGGCCACCGACGCCGTCACCCGCATCCCGGCGTAACCGAAACGAAATCCCATTTGCGTCTGATTGTGAATGCCAAACAAAAGATCCGTCACCGCCGCGCGCAACACGGATTTTCCAGAACTGTTAGGTGCCCACAGCAAATTTACTGTGCCCAGGGTGGGATCGAAGCGAATGCGCTCCCCCTCGAAATTGCCGTAGCGGTTCAGGACGATCGAGGTCAGCCGCATCTTGTCATTCCGACAACGACCCGAATAACAGGTCGCGAGCGCGCCGGACCAGATCGCGGGTTTGCTTTTCGTTCGTCGCCGCGTGCTGGGCGTCGAACGCCTGGCGCAGCGGTGCCGCCTTGTCCAGCATCCCCGCGGCATATTGCTGGATATCCGGCAGTACATCGTCCTCGCCGACGGTCTCCAAGGCCCGGATCAACTGTCCGATCGCATCGGGCCGTTCCCGCTGGTCTGCGATCCCGGCCGTTGCGGCCGTCGCGATCTCCACCGCCTCCGTCCATATCGCCCCGTGCCCGGCGATATTCAGCGCCTCCGCCCGGATTTTTTCGCGCGCCGCCCCCAGATCGTGGCTGAACGACTCATGCGCGAGGCAGGCGCCGGACACTGCGATCCGCACCGCCAGCAGGCGTCCGCCGGCCTTTTCGTAAGCCGCGCCCAACGCGGCTCTGATCCGTGCCAGCGCCGCATCCTCATCCATGTCCGCCGCCAGAACGACCGGAACCCGCGCCCAGCGTACGGTGTCGAAGACGATGGGGACGACGCCGGCGATTTGACCGTTTGTTACGGTCACCAGACTCGCACCCTTTTCCCCCTCTTCGTTGATATGACGTCCCTGGAGATTACCGGGAAACACGATCCAGGGATCGCGCGACAAAACTTCTCGTTTATGCACATGTCCCAAAGCCCAGTAGTCGTAGCCGTGGTGCTGAAGTTGTTCCAGCGAGCAGGGCGCGTAATGATCGTGACCCTCCCGGCCATCGATCGAGGTGTGCAGCAGCCCGATATTGAACCGATCGCCGTCCGGTGGCGGATAATCTTTCGCAATGTTGTCGGTGACCGCACGCGCCGGAAAACTCCGCCCATGGATGGTCACCGGCAATCCCGGCAGCCGGAATGTCTCGGGTTTCCGGTGATCCAACAGCCGCGCCGACTCACCCCGCAGTTCCAGCCGCCGCGTCATGACATTTTCGGCGTCGTGGTTGCCCCGGATGGCGACGAACGGAATGCCTGCCCGTGTCAGGTGGCCGACGCGCTCGATCAGGAACCGCCCTGTCCGCCAATCCTGCCAATCGCCATCGTAAAGATCGCCTGCCGCGACGACAAAGTCCACGCGCTCGTTGACCGCGTAATCCACGAGATTTGAAAAAGCGCGCCGCGTCGCATCGCGGATCGCGTCTCCCGGCGCATCTGGATCGGCCTCCAACCCCCGCAACGGACTGTCGAGATGCAGATCGGCACAATGCAAAAATCGAAAATCCGCCATCGCGTCAGCGCGCGCGCGCGAAACGGTCGAGCCGGAACGGCGCCGGATCGACCACCGGTCTGTCGCCTGCGACCAGATCGGCCATCAACCGCCCCGCGCCCGGTCCGATCCCGAACCCGTGCCCTGAAAATCCCGTCGCCACGAACAGGCCCGGGGTCCGTTTGACCTGATCGATCACCGGCACCGCATCGGGCGTCACATCCATCAGCCCGCCCCACGACTCTGCCACCTGCGCATTGGCGAAAACCGGAAACACGCGAGCCAGCACCTCCCGCGCCTCTGCCAGAACCGCCTGATTCGGCTTGGGATCGAGCACTCGCACGGCCTCGAACGGCGTCGTTTGGTCCAGAGTCCAGCGCCGCGCCGTCCGTAATTCTTCCCATGTGCGGCGTCCCAGACGCAGACGTATTTCGTGCCGGCTGGCCAGCATTTGCGGGAAGAAATCCGATAACAGCCGGACATGATCCGGCGTGAGTTCTGTGGTATTGGCGTTGCGCCGCGCGATCGAATACCCGCCGTCCAAGCGCTTGCGAACCGCGAACACCGACCCGGCGGCGGTGATATCCGGCCCGCCCAGAAGCGGCTGCGTCCGAAAGACAGAGCCCATTACTTTCAACACAGGCAGATCGAGACCGGCATTCCCCGCGAACAACCGCGACCAGGCGCCGCCCGCCAGCACCGCGGCATCGCAACGGATACGCCCGCGCTCGGTGATCACGCCGACAAGTCTGTCGTTGTGCAGGTCGATCCCCCGCACCGCGCAATGGGTAAAAATCTTCGCGCCGTGGTCGCGCGCCGCCTCCGCGATTGCCGGCGCCGCGTGCGCTGGTTCGGCGCGCCCATCCGTCGGCGTCACCAACCCCGCAACGAACCGCCCGCTCGCGCCAGGCATGACCGCGTCGAGCGCAGCGCCGCGGACCATCAGCGACTCCACCTGATATAATTTCGCCTGTTGCAGCCACGCCTCTTGGGCCGCGACCTCTTTCTCGTTCTCGCAGAGGTAAACAATGCCGGGCTGGCGGAACCCGGTTTCGCGTCCCGTGCGTTCGTTCATGCCGCGCCACAGCCGCAGGCTTTCCAATGCCAGCGGAATTTCCCCGAAATCCCGCCCCATCGTGCGGCACCAACCCCAGTTGCGGCTGGATTGTTCGCCGCCAATGCGGCCCTTTTCGCAAACCGCGACCGAATATCCTTTCTCCGCCAGGAACAAGGCCGTCGAAACCCCGATAATGCCGCCGCCAATGACGACGACGCTCACACGCTCGGGCAGATCGGTGTCGGATCGGACGAAATCGACGGGCGGCGACATGGCATTCCATGGTCAGGAGATGGTTGCCACGCTATCCTGATCCGGCAAAATTTACCACCGAGGATACCGAATGACCTGGCGTGTCGGAGTCGATTCAGGCGGAACCTTCACCGATGTGTGCCTGTTCGACGACGCGACAGGCCGGGTGGAGGTATGGAAAGTCGCCTCCACCCCCGGCGATCCTGCGCGCGGGATCGCGACGGGCGTCGTGGAGGGCATGGACCGCGCCGGCGTCGCGCCATCGGCGATCGGTTATTTCGCACACGGCACGACCGTCGCCACCAACGCGTTGATCCAGCATCGTGGCGCCCGCACCGGCCTGATCGTCACCGATGGTTTTCGCGATCTGCTGGAAATCGGCCGCCAGAAGCGCCCCGATCTTTACGACCTCGCGGCTGACAAGCCCGTGCCGCTGGTGTCGCGCGATCTGCGGCTGGAGGTGCCCGAGCGCCTGCGTCACGATGGCTCCGTCGAGATTCCGCTGGACGAAGACGCAGTTCGCCACGCTGCCCGCCGCCTCCGCGCCGCGGGCGTGCAAGCCATCGCCGTTTGCTTTCTTTACGGGTTCGTCAACACCGCGCACGAGGAAATCGCGGCGCGCATTTTAAGCGAGGAATGTCCGGACGCGTTTATTTGCGTCTCCCACGAAATTGCCCCGGAATTTCGCGAATTCGAGCGTCTGTCCACCACCGTCGTCAACGCCTGGCTTGGCCCGGTCATGCGCGGCTACATTCTGCGTCTTGGCCAATGTTTGGCGGAACTGGGTGTCGCCGCCGCCCCGCATCTGACCCAATCCAGCGGCGGCGTTATCGGTTTCGAACAGGCCGCCTGCCTGCCCGTGAGAACAATTCTGTCCGGCCCCTCCACCGGCGTGGTCGGCGCCAGCGCGGTTGGGCGTCTCGCCGGCTATCCGGATCTGATAACATTCGACATGGGCGGCACCTCCACCGATGTCGCTTTGCTCAGCGGCGGAGTCTGCCGTCTCGCGGGCGAGGCGGTGGTCCACGGCTATCCGATAAAAGCCCCGATGCTCGACATTCATACGGTCGGTGCGGGCGGCGGATCGATCGCGCATATCGACGGCGGTCTGCTGAAAACGGGCCCCGCCAGCGCGGGTGCGTCGCCGGGACCCGTTTGTTACGGTCAAGGCAACACCGAACCTACCGTCACAGACGCCAATCTCGTCCTGGGCTTGCTGAACCCAACCTATTTGCTGGGTGGACGCATGCCGGTTCATCGCGACCTTGCGCATGCGGCCATCGCGCGTCTCGCCGAGGATATCGGAATGGATA
>JAYWAX010000341.1:0-5026 GCA_043782125.1 Acetobacteraceae bacterium
GCATACGGCAAGGCGATCGTCCCCCAACAAACGACGGGCGGCCACCTGTCACGCGTTCCATCGCGGACAGCGATTGGTAACCGATGGGGGAACCGGTACCAAGTCAGGGCGTGCCAGCCGCGTATCGCGGCGGCAGCCCCCTGGTGGTTCGAGCCCCCCGCGACCCCGCCGCACGGCATGTGAGTATTTTCCGATCCTGTCCCCATCTGACAAATATCCGATATCGCTGTCGGGGCCGCGAGATCGGTTTCGGTCCAGACCGCGCGGCCCGCGCTTCGACGCGCATGACCATTCGACGCAATCTTTCCAAGCTTCATTCGGAGTAACCACCATGAACCAAGACGCACTGGGAACCCTCGCCACCGACGCCGCCAACGCCGCAAGCGACCTGATGAAGGACGCGAAACACCGCGCCAATGGCGCGTCGAGCCAGGCGGCGGACGCCGTGGAAAACGCCTACAGCCAGGTTCAGGCCCGCGTTCGCCGCGGCGCGGACGTCATGGAAACGTCCGTCCAAAGCCAACCGCTTGCCTTCATGCTGGCGGCCGGTTTGGCCGGCGCGGCCCTGGCCTGGCTGATGGCCCGCCGCTGAAACACTGACGCAACGCAAAACACAGGAGGCAACCATGGGTGGCGGCATTCTTCTTTGGTTATTAGGTGTTCCGATACCGGTCATTCTTGTTCTTTTCTTGCTCTTCCACTGATCGGACAGGAACAAACCAATGCCCGATACAAGCTTGATCGGCACGGACGTCACGATGGCGGCGCGCGAACCGGAATCGGGGCACGCCGCCAGCGGGGTCGCGTGGCCCGCGATTCTCGCCGGTGCGGTCGCGGCCACGTCCACGTCGCTGATCCTTCTGGCCCTCGGCTCCGGCCTGGGGCTCGCCGCCGTCTCGCCCTGGGCCAGCGCCGGCGCGTCAGCGACCACATTCACCGTCACGGCAGCGGTCTGGCTGATCGTCACCCAATGGGTGGCGTCAGGTCTGGGCGGCTACCTCACCGGACGCATGCGGATCGAATGGACCGGACTGCACACCCACGAGGTCACGTTCCGCGACACCGCGAACGGTTTCCTCACCTGGGCCACGGCGTCGGTGATCGGCGCGGCGTTGCTGGCGGCAGCGGCATCCGCCTCGATCGGTGGCACCGCGAGGCTGGCCGCAGCGCGGGCTGACGCCACGGCAATCGACCCCACGGCCTGGTACGTCGACCGGCTGTACCGGTCGGATCACCCCGCAACGAACGCGCCGGACGCCGATATGCGCGCCCAGAGCACGCGCATTCTGACCGCCATGGACGTGTCCGAAGCCGATAAGACCTGGCTCTCCGGCCTGGTCGCGGCGCGGACGGGCCTGTCGCGGGCCGAGGCGGTTACGCGGGTCGAAGATGTCTTCGCGCTGAAGACCGCCGCCGTCTTCAAAATGCGGGAAGCGGCCGACACGGCGCGAAAGGCGGGCTCGTATTTGTCGATTTTCTCCGGTCTTTCGATGCTGGTTGGCGCGTTCATCGCCTGCGTGGCGGCGGCGATCGGCGGCCGGGAGCGGGACATGCGGCGGAATGCCAGATGACCGGCCCCCTTGCGATCTGCGCCGCGCACCTCATGTCAGGCGGATGAAAAAACGTACCCGGGCGGCCGCCTGCGCCTTTCCGTCGATGCTGGCACAACTGACGATGGCGTCCTGGGAGACGATCTTTCACCGGACGTCGATGATGGCGCGGGGGACGTGTTCCCCGGCGGAATATCGAAAGATGACGATGGAGAAATCCGCGGCGCTGCAAAGCGCCGCGGTCGCGCTGATGACCGGGCGCGGCCAGGCAGCGATGGTCGCCCCCTTTCTGACCCGGGCCCGGGCCAACGCGAAACGATTGCGCCGGGGGGCTTGATCCGGGGCGCCTGATCCGGGGGGAGTGTATCGGTTTGAACTTCTAACGTTATCGACGGCCGGGCGTTTCGGAGCCTTGACCGTCGCGCCGGTAAGTAGGGCGATGTCATCCATGCCCCACAGGCCGTCAGCCGCGCCAGCCGGCTTCGCTAACCGAGCGAGTCTCATTCAGGATTTTGGCGATTGTGTCGATGCTTACGTCCACCACGCGAGAAATCGACCGCATGGACAATCTGTCGCAGAGCATGGAGGGGATTTGGACTCGCTCAGCGTGAGCCAGTTTGTTCACGCCGCGCTCGAAGCGTCATCGACCGGCTGTCGTTGGCATTATTTTCTCGATCGACGTGCGCCCCGAATCAGCGGCCTTTAATCATCATGTATGCGCAGAACGCCCGGCGGTCCTGAATTTTGGCTGCTTTGAAATCCTTCATGGCGCGGCGCACAATGATGATATCGTTCTCCACCTCGGATTTTAAGACCGAGACATTTAAGTTGTAATCGGCGTTTATTCTTTTTTCTTGCATGGAGACGAATATCTTCCCGAAGTCCTGTATTGCCACTGGAAATTTGTTCATCGTATCGTGACTTTTGCATCTCGTTTTCGCAGCCATATGATCGATTGATCGGAAAACCTGGTGCCATGCGGCGTTGCTGCGCCTGGTTTTGTCGGGACCAATGAATAAATCGGCGCACTCTCGGGAAAGGCAGTGGAAAATCGCATATATAGACAGAACTGGCCGCCCTCCGGCAATTTGCGGCCGCCGGGCTGCCTGCGTTTTCCGATAATAAAAATTCGGCTGCGGCCAACAAGTCACGCGGCAGCACGGCGTATTTTACCCATTTCCTGCGTTGAAACAAAACTAAGAATCGGAAAATCGCTATTCCCCGCTTCGGCAAGTTTCGTCATCACGTGCCTGGTGGCGCCCACGAGCCTCTCCCTGCCGCGAAGATCTTTTCCGGAAAGGCCGACGGTAACGCGCAGAATGTTATCGCCATCGGAATCCAACCCGGACGCCACAAATACGCGATCGATGCCGGCGTCCGGAAATTGCTCCAAAAGTACGTCCCGAATGAGTTTCGTTAGCGTTTCCATGTCACCCCACCTTGCCGCCGCGGCCGTCTTGGCGATTTCCTGGCGCTTCTCAGCCGCTAAATTGTTGGCGCGACCCTTCGCGGCAACGTACCGACCCTGGACGTTGGCGGTTGGGTCTTTCAACGGCGCGGCGATGTTCCTCACGGAAGGCCGGGCGACCACGACCGCCCCCCGATGACATCCGCGGGTCTTTGTTCGCCTCGTTGGCCGCGCAGCATTCAGGCCTCCCCGATCGGGGCAGACCGGACGGATTCCAGCCTACATGGGCACGAACGTAGGGTGAAAAACCCGCGCCGTAAACAGAAATATTGAGCAATAACAAATAGTTAACGATATCAATAAGTTGACTCGTCCGATTGAATAAGCTCGATCGATTCGTATACGCCAGCCATGTTTTTCTAAGGTCCGGCCACGACAATCTCATTCCCGATATTTTCAAACTGAGACACGCTCCGGTCCACCCCGCCTCAGGCCGGACCCGGCCGTTTCGCGAACGCAACACACAGCACCGCCAGCGCCGTAAGACCCGCGATGGCGGCCCAGGCCTCGTCGATGGCGAGAGTGAGCGCGGCACGCTCGATCAGGGGCCGCAGCATCGCTTGCGTGGCCTCGTCGGGCGGGCCGGCGGCACGGCCGGCGAAGGCGTCCGCCGACAGCCCGATGAACGCCGCGGTGGCGCTGTCCCCCGCGCGCAAACGATCGACGATGCCCGCAACATGGATCGGCACACGGCCGTAAATCACGGAATCGATCAGCGCGATGCCGATCGCGCCGCCCAGATTGCGCATCAGGTTGAACAAACCGCTGGCGTCCGGCACGCGTTCCGCAGTCAGGCGGCCCAGAGCCAGCCGCGTGGGTGGCAGCAGACAGAACATGATCGCCAGACCGCGCACGATTTGGGGCCAGAGCATACCGTCCCGATCGGTTTGCGGCGTCTGGAAGCCGCTTAATCCAAGCCCGATGGCGAACACCGCGAACCCCGCGGCGGTCAGCCGGCGGGCGTCGATCCGTCGCTCCAGCACGACCGCGACCGGCGCCGCCGCCAGTTGCGCCATCCCGGTCGCCAGCATGATCGTGCCGATTTCCAGCGCATCGCGCAGCCGGACGAAGGCCAGAAAAACCGGCATTAGATACACCGAGCCGAACAGCCCGATGCCCAGTACGAAGCTCAGAACACAGCCGATCGCGAAATTGCGATCCCGGAACGCGCCAAGATCGACCACCGGACACACCGCGCGCAGCGTCCGCCGCGCGAACCCCGCCCCCGCGCACAGGCTGATCGCCAACAACCCCACCACCAGGCCCGACGTCCAGCCGTGACCGGGCGCTTCCTTCAACGCGAGTTCCAACGCCGCCAGCGCCAGCGCCATCGCCGCCAACGAAACGAGATCGAGCGTGCGCGCCTCGCGCAATGCGGCGGGCGCCCTCGGTAACAGCGCCGCAGCGAGGATGGCCGAAGCGATCCCCGGCGGCACGTTGATCAAAAACAGCCAATGCCAGGAATATGTCTCGGTGATCCAACCGCCGGCGACCGGCCCGGCGGTCGGGGCCAATACCGCCAAAACCCCGGCCAGCATGGTGGCGACGCCCTGGCGCCGCACCGGAAACAGCAGGAACACGGCGGAGAACACCGCGGGGATCAGCGTGCCGCCGAAAAACCCCTGTGCGACCCGCCAGGCGATCAGCGTCGCGAAACCCTCGCTGCCGGCGCAGCCCGCCGACGCGACGGTGAACAACGACACCGCGGTCACGAATAACCACCGCATGCTCAACAGCCGGGTGAAGAACCCGGTCAGCGGGATGGCGATGACCTCGGCGATCAAATAGGCGGTTTGCACCCAGCTCATGCGCTCCGGCGAGATACGCAGCGCGCCCTGGATCTCCGGCAGCGAGGTCGCGACGACCTGCACGTCCAAGATCGCCATGAACATGCCCGCGCACATGGCGGCGAAACCGATCCACGTGCCGGGTGTCACGTTAGCGGCCGTTCCCCCACTGGCCGTCCCCCCACTGGCCGTCCCCCCACTGGCCGTCCCCCCACTGGCCG
>JAYWAX010000342.1:0-5009 GCA_043782125.1 Acetobacteraceae bacterium
GACTGGTAAAAGACGTGGATGGTCCGCCTTCGCGGACCATGACGGGGTGTGTCGGCGCGTGCCTTAAACGGAGCGGTTATTCTTCGCCGTCGCCTTAGAGCACGATCGCTTCAACTTGAAGCGATCGTGCTCTAAGGCACCATCGCGCCACAGCCGTTGATATACAAAGCATAGACCGACGTGCTCGCGCACATGAACAGCCGGTCTTTTTTCACCCCGCCGAAGCACAGATTGGCGCAGCCCTCCGGCAGATGGATTTTTCCGATTAAATCGCCACCGGGGGCATAGCAGCGCACCCCATCCTCCGACGGATCGCCCCAGCCCATGGAGCACCAGACATTGCCGTCGATATCGCAGCGCAATCCGTCGGTCATGCCGGGCTGGAAATCGGCGGCGAACACCCGGCCCTTCGTCAGCCGGTTGCCATCGACATCGAAAACCCGGATATGCGCAGGCCCGCCATGCGAAATCCCGCTGTCCACGACATAAAGCCGCTTTTCGTCCGGCGAGAATCCGATCCCGTTCGGACGCACGAAATCCCCCGCGACCACCCGCGCTTTGCCGGTCTGGGGATCGAGCCGGTAGACATTCGTGGGCAATTCCGCCTGCGCGAGGTGTCCCTCGTAAGGCCCGTCGATGCCATAGCCCGGATCGGTGAACCAGACCCCGCCATCGGCCGCGACCACGACATCGTTCGGCGCGTTTAACGGTTTGCCCTCGAATCGATCCAGTAACACGGCGATCGTGCCATCCAGTTCGGTGCGGGTGACCCGGCGGGTGTCGTGTTCGCAGGAAATCAGCCGTCCTTCGCGATCGCGCGTGTTGCCGTTGGTGTAATGCGATGGCGCGCGGAACACCGATAACTGCGCCGCGCCCTCAACCCAGCGCAGCATGCGGTTGTTGGGAATGTCGCTGAAAATCAGGTATCCGCCGTCGCGAAAATAAACCGGTCCTTCGGCCCATCGAAACCCGGTGGCGATACGTTCGATCGCGGCGTTGCCTTGCTTATAACGAAATCGCTTGTCCAGGACTTCGATGCGCGGATCGGGATAGCGCGAATCGGGCAGCGGGCCGAGTGGCAAAGACATGAAACCTCCAGGCGGGTTTTCCCGATATTCGCGCGGTTCCGTGGTCTGGTGCAACGCCGCGATTTTGTGTTGCGCCGCAGCATCGCCCGTGTCAGGCTGGAGCTTCCTCAAACCCGGCGGCATGAACGATCCGGGTTGGCGTGGAAATTGTCCCGAAAGCATGTCCGGTCGCGACAACCTGGCCGCAGGCCCGCATTGGCCGCGGCCTGAAGCAGGACGCCCGCTCATGTTGGAAAAACCGCTCGTCAATGAATTCTCTCATGTGAAACCAACCGAAACGCCGTGGCTCAGCGGCGGTCTGCGCGACTTCTTTCTGTATCGCGATCTGGGCGTCGCCGCCGCCACCGGCGGGCGCGTCGTCGCGCAATTGGTCAAAGCAAACGCGGCGCCCGAAAAAGGCACCGGCTGGCACCGCCACGAAGCCGAATTTCACATCGTTCTGATGCTGAAAGGCTGGGCGAAATTCATGTACGAGGACAAGGAACATCTCGTGACCGCTGGCGATTGCGTTCACCAGCGGCCGGGAATCGTGCATTTCCTGTTCGATTATTCGGCCGACATGGAATATCTGGAGGTCGTCGGCCCAGAAGATTTTCCGTCAATCGAAATGACCGGCCCTTGCGCGGTGCCCGCGCCGGCGCCTTGGTCCTGAGACGAAACTTGTGGGGAGGCGCGCCTCCCCACTGTTAAAACTCGATATCCAGCTCTTCGATTTGCTCCGGCTCGCGCTGCGCCGCCGCCCACCATTCCGCCAGGTCCGGCCAGGCGAGGATGTGCTTACAATACGTCTCGCACACCGGATCGAGCTTCACGTCGTACGTCCGAAAGCGGGTCGCGACCGGGGCATACATCGCGTCCGCGATCGTCGGCCGCGCGCCGTACAGCCAAGGCCCGTGCCAGGTTTCCAGACATTCCCGCCATATTTCGGAGATTCGCCCGATATCGGCGCGTACCGCCGACCACAGCGTGAAATCCGGCCGGAACAAACGGAGGTTCATCGGCAGAGAGCCGCGCAACGCCGCGAATCCGGAATGCATCTCGCCCGCCACGGACCGGCAATGCGCGCGCGCCTTCGGATCGATGGGCAGCATGCGCGCGTCGGGGAAGGCCTCGTTCAGATACTCGGCGATCGCCAGCGTATCCCAAACCACGACGTCGCCATGGGTCAGATACGGAATACGGATCGACGACGATTGCAACAGTAACTCCGCACGATTCGCGGGATCGTCGGGGGAGACGATTTGTTCCTCGAACACCAGGCCGGACAGGCGCGCGAGCAGGAAGCCCCGCAAAGACCATGAGGAGTAATTTTTGCTGCTGATGTATAAGGTCGCACCTTTCATCGTGACAATGCCCTTCCATGGTGTCATGCTGCGGTGCAATATAACAGCGGCCGGATACCAAAAGCGAGGGTTCATGTTGGTCAGGCATACTATTTCGCGGACGACAGCGACGGGACGGGCCAGAACGGGGCGCGCGAACGCCCTGTCATGATGTATCAACTGTATCAGGCGAAGCAGGACCTCCTTCATCCCGTGCGAGAGGCCGCGCGGATCGGCGCGTCGTGGCTGCGCGCCTGGGATATCGGTGCGCTGACCCCGCCCGCCTTACGCGCCATGGGCGCCGCCGGGGAACTGATCTCCCAGGCCCGCATGACGCATACACGGCCGGATTACGGGATCGACACGATCGCCATGGGCGACACCGAGGTCGCGGTGACAGAGGAAGTGGCGGACGAAACCCCTTTCGGTACGTTGCTGCGTTTCCGGAAAAATACCAACGCGGTGCAGCCGCGCGTGATGTTGGTCGCGCCCATGTCGGGACATTTCGCGACGCTGCTGCGCGCCACCGTCCGTACCATGTTGCCGGATCACGATCTTTATATCACCGACTGGAAAAACGCCCGCGACATTCCGGCCGCGGCAGGCACTTTCGGTTTCGATGCCTATGTCGAACATCTCATCCGGTTCCAGCGTGCTTTGGGCCCAGGGGCGCACATGGTCGCAGTGTGCCAGCCAACCGTGGCGGCTTTGGCCGCGACCGCCGTCATGGCGGAAGCCGGCGATCCCGCCCAACCGCGCAGCCTGACGCTGATGGCTGGACCGTTGGACACGCGGGTCAACCCGACCAAAGTCAACGAACTCGCCCGGTCCCGCCCGATAGAATGGTTCGAAAAAGAACTGATCGCCACGGTGCCCAGGCGCTTTCCGGGTGGTGGACGGCGCGTTTATCCGGGATTTGTGCAATTGACGGCGTTCATGAGCATGAATCTCGACCGCCACATCTCGGCCCATACCGCGCAGTTCCGCGCCCTGGTCGCGGGTGAATCCCCGGCCACCGCAGCGCATCGGAAATTCTACGACGAATACGGCGCCGTTATGGACCTGCCGGCCGAATTCTTCCTGGAAACCGTCGCCCGCATCTTCCAGGAAGACCATCTGCCCCTGGGCAAACTAACTTTCCACGGCGAGAAAATCTCGCCCGCCGCGATCCGGCGCACCGCGCTACTGACGGTGGAGGGCGAGCGCGACGATATCTGCGCCGTCGGCCAGACTGTCGCCGCGCTGGATATGTGTTCGGGCGTCCGGGTCGATATGAAGTTCCACCATCTGCAAAGCGGCGTCGGCCATTACGGCGTTTTCAGCGGCCGGCGATGGGAGCGGGAAGTTTACCCGAAGGTTCGCCAGGTCATTCAGACCCGGAGCTGACCGGCGCGATCGCATCGCGCCGATATATGCCGCGCCCCTTGGGCCGGGCGAGCCGTGACATGACGGAAAGGCGCGACCGCGCCAGGAGTCAAGTTTGTGGTTCGCCAGGATGACTATCCGGTTTCGACGCACCGGCCTGCCCGCCATTAAGATTGACCCATCGCGACGGCCTCTTCGCGTCATGGCACGCCAGATCGGGAGAGATACGCCATTGCGAGAGTGGCCAAGACAGACTGCGGAACGTGCTCTTATACCAGGGGCCCGAACGATTGACTCTCGCCCCTCCTCGTCATGGCCCGATTCGATCGGGCCATCGATAGCGGCACAGCCTGTGCGAATAATCGCGACCCCCGCCGCGCGGCGTGCCGTTCGTCAAAACGCTGTGCCGCACCCGATGGCCCGGTCGAGCCGTGCCATGACGGGGAGGGGGCGCGCCACGAGTCAATCTTTCGGGCCCTTGGCATGATCCGATCGCTGTGCCGGACCGGTTGGCCCGAACAAGCCGGGGATGACGTGGGGGGAGATGCCTCGCCAGGCGGCAATTGGCCGGCCAGTTGGTCTTTGTCCATCCTCTATTAACGCAAAATTAACGATTTTTTCCCAACCTGGGCGGCCTCGCGCGGGCTAAGGTCCGGGCGCTGAGTGCCTGGACTTGTTATTACCGTAAGGCGTATGCGATGCAGTCGCGGTCTTGTTACCAAACGAAATACTGTGGAAGCGGGCGATCGTAATGGCCCAGATCTGGAATTCCGCCTGGACTTTACTGATTTTTTGTAATTTATTCTGGGCTGGAAACATCGTCGTGGGACGCGCGGTGCTTGGGCCGGTGCCCGCGGTCGCGCTGTCGTTCTGGCGCTGGACCGGCGCCTTTACTGTCGCCTTTTGGTTCGCCTGGCCGCATCTGAAGAAGGATTGGCCCGTTCTGCTCGCGAACTGGAAACTCATGATCGCCCTGGCCGCGACCGGCATCGCCTTCTTCAATACCGCTGCCTATGTCGGCCTCGCGGACACCACGGCGTTGAACGTGTTGCTGCTACAATCCAGTCTGCCGCTGATTGTTTCCATCTGGGCATTGATTCTGTTCAAGGAACGGCCGGGAATTTGGCAGCTCGCCGGTATCGCGTTGTCGCTGGTTGGAGTCACCTTCGTCGCGGCGCATGGATCGGTGGACGCGTTGTTCCACCTGATCTTCCACCGCGCCGATCTATGGATT
>JAYWAX010000343.1:0-13737 GCA_043782125.1 Acetobacteraceae bacterium
TGGTGGTACCGCGCCCTGCATGTCCGTCTGCTGAATGCATTGGGCTCCCAACCTGGTCCAATCCTGGACGCCGGCTGCGGGACAGGCGGGTTTCTGGCGCTGGTGCCGCAATCGTTCGCGGCTGTCGGGCTGGAATGGAACGAAGCCGCCGCCGCCATTGCCGCCGCCAAATCCGGGCGTCCGATCGCGCGCGGCAGCATCGGCGCGATGCCCTTCGCGACCGGGTCCATCGGCACAGCAATCGCCGCCGACGTGCTCTGCCACGCGGCCGTCGATCCAGTATCCGCGCTGGCCGAGGCCGCCCGTGTGCTACGTCCAGGCGGCCGGTTGATCGTGAACATGCCCGCGTATCGGGCGCTGATGTCGGCGCACGATATCCAGGTCCACAATGCGCGGCGAATGACATCCGGCGAAACAAGAACCATGCTCGAATCGGCGGGATTCCGGGTCATAAAACTCCGCTACTGGAACGGGCTGTTGCTGCCGCTGATGATCTTGCAACGGAAAGTTCTGGCGCGATCGTCGTCCCGCTCGGATGTTGCCGCGTTTCCGCCATGGCTGGACCGGATACTTCATGGCATGACGGAACTGGAGCGGCATTTGCCTTTCCCGCTGCCCGCGGGCGGGTCGGTGCTTGCGATTGCGGAGCGGCCATGAACGATGCCATCGACCCGGCGAGGGCGTTACTGTCCCGATTCGAACCTGGGATCGGACTGAGCGTCGTCGTCCCCGTTTATAATGGCGCGGCGACGATCGGGGCGCTGGTGACGGCGCTGTCGCGCCTGACCTTCGCGGGCGGGCTGGAGATCGTGCTGGTCAACGATGGCAGCCCCGATAACTCCGGCGATGTTTGCCGCGCTTTGCTGAAAACCGCGACGGTGCCGCTGACCTATGTCGAACATGCGCGGAATTTCGGCGAACATAACGCGGTCATGACGGGTCTGCGTCACGCCCGCGGCGCCTATACGATCACCATGGACGACGATCTGCAAAACCCGCCCGAGGAAGTGGTCCGCCTGTTCGATCACGCCCGCCTTGGCGGCTGGGATGCCGTCTACACGCGTTATGCCATCAAACAACACGCGGGCTGGCGCAATCTTGGAAGCCGCTTCGCGAATAAGGCAGCCGATCTGCTGCTGGACAAACCGAAAGGGCTTTACCTGTCCTCGTTCCGTTGCATGTCGGCGCTGGTCGTAGAGGCGGTGACGCGGTACCAGGGCCCGTATCCGTATGTGGACGGGCTGGCGATGCAGGTTACGCGCCGCGTAGATAGTATCGAAGTCCGTCATCTGCCGCGGGCGCAAGGACACTCGAACTACACGCTGCGCCGCCTGGTGCGGTTATGGCTGAATCTGGCGACGAGTTTTTCCCTCTTCCCGCTCCGCCTCGCCATTTTCGCCGGCGCCGTCATGGCCGCCCTGGGTGCCGCCGGAGCGGTCGCGACGATCGTGGAAGCGCTGTTCTGGCGCGCGACTCCGACCGGGTGGGCATCGACGATGGTTGTCCTGCTGCTGGTTGGCGGGGTGCAGTCGATGATTCTTGGCGTACTGGGCGAGTACGTCGGGCGGACGTTCCTGACGGCGAACGGGAAACCGCAGGGGACAGTGCGCACGGTGGAACGAAACGGCGCGCGCTGACCCGCCGTTTCCGAACCGCGTTTCGCGTCAGGTCGATTTCATTTTGCGAGCGATCCACCCGCTGGCGTCTTCGGAGTTCATGGTCTTCAGGCGTTCGTAACTCTCATGATCGAACAACTCCGTGACCAGGGCATCGCAGAGCTTGCAATCATGCGTGATCATATGCCGCGCGACGATGAATGCGTAAAAAGTCCGCCGTTTGCCCAGAGTGCCGCGGGCACGTTTGTAGAGATTTTTGCCAAGGCCGAACAACCCGGTCAGCGCACCGCCGCCAACTGCGGTCGTCCCCTTTTTTACCAGCTTCGCGGATTTCTTGGCGATGATGTAAGAAATCACATTGTTGTGAATATGCTGGTGGTCGCCCTGCCCGCCGGTCGCGCCCTGCAACGCGGTGCAGGCATAGTGCCGGTGCGCCCGGATTTTCGAGAGATGTTCCAGATGCTCCCAGGTTTTCGACACCGAGCGCGCGGCGGCGATCATCGACCCGAGTTGCAGAACGCCGGCACCAACAGCCAGCGCGACCCCGCCGGTCCCGACGGACAGCGCGCCGGCCGCGGCGCCCAGACCGACTTTCCCAGCGATTCCGCCAATACCCGCATGCGTCGCGATGCCGCTCCCAATATTCGCCGCCGTATTGGAGGTTCCCGCGATCCGGGTGCCCCAGCGGCCCGCGCCCATGTTCTGATTGCCACCCCACAGGCTTTGGACGACGGCCCAACTGCCTTCCGGGACCGGAATACCGTGGGCGTCGTCGTCATCGTCGTCGTCGTCCATACTTCCAGACATAGGTTCCTCCTGAGTCTTAAGCGCGCAGGCGACTCGTTTGGGCGGCAGATACGGGCGGACACGACGCCTTCGCGCGGGGTGTGGCCAGCCCGTTTCATTCTCACGACATTAGACATACGCGCGGGCGATAGCGAATTATTTCGATACAGCCACGCACGCGCGAAAGCCTTGCCCGCCTGCCGCGGTGCGCGTCATCGCACGCCGCTTGGCCACAGCACCACACGCAGCGTTTGCAGCAGGATCGTGAAATCGAACAGGATGGAGAAATTCTTCACATAATACAGATCGTAACTCAATTTCGACCGGGCATCGTCGACCGAGGCGCCGTAGGGGTAATTCACCTGGGCCCAACCGGTAAGGCCGGCCTTTACCATGTGGCGTTCGCGATACAGGGGAATTTGGGCCGCGAGTTCCGCGACGAACATCGGGCGTTCGGGGCGGGGGCCGACGAAGGACATCTCGCCCTTCAGGATGTTGATCAGTTGCGGCAGTTCGTCGATCCGCGCCCGGCGCAGGAACTGGCCCGCGCGGGTGATGCGGTTGTCGTTCTCCCTGGCCCAAACGGCACCGCCTGCTTCGGCGTCCACCCGCATGGTGCGGAGTTTCAGAATCAGAAAAATCTTGCCGTCCAGAGTCACGCGCTCCTGCCGGTAGAACAGCGGCCCAGGGCCGTCGAGGCGAATGGCCGCGATGCCGAAAAAGATCAGCGGTGCGGTCAGGATCAGCATGATCAGGCTCACCGCCAGGTCGAAGCCGCGTTTCAGGAACCGGTCGATCGCGCCGAAATAGAACCCGTCTGAGAACACCAGCCACCCCAGATCCATACGTTTGATATCGACGCGGCGGAGTTCGTGTTCCACGAAGCTGAGATACTGGACGACGGGGAAACCGGCTTTCTTGCAGGCCAGCAATTGTTCCAGGTCCATGCCCCGGCGTTCGTCGGGGGCGATCACGACCTGGTCGGCTGCGACCGCGATCGCAGCCTCGACCACGCGCGGCGTTTCTGGGCGCAGGATGGTGGCGGCGGGGTCGGCCTCCAATCGAGGATCGACGGCGCCAAAAATGGGGTCGTGAAGGAAGGCGATATCGTAGTTCACGGCCTCGCCTTCATTGGTCAGCATGCGCAATAGATCCCAGGCGCGCTGACCTGCGCCAACGACCAGCAACTGACGGCGCAACAGGCGGCGGCGCAACAGGACGTCCAGGACAACGCGGGCGAGAACGGCGCAGACGGAGAAGCAGGCGAAAGCCAGACACAGGACGAGTATCTGCTGGCGCGGTCCGTTGCTGCCCGCCTTGGCAAACCACGACAACGCGGAACAGATCGACCAGGCCATTGCCATTGCCATGCCGGCCACCAGCGGCACGCGCACGGCGGATCGGTGCCGGTCGACAAAGGCCTCCCGCCTGTAAAGGCCCATCGCATAAAGAAACAGGAGGTGCGACAGCGGATAGACGGCGCCCCTGATGTCCACGGGAAAGCGAAACAGCGCCCCAATATCCACCCAGGCCAACCATAAGACCGCTGGCCAGGCGGCCGCAACGAGCAGAAAATCGAGCGCAAACAAGCTCCAGGTCATTGGAGCGCGCAGGAGTCTTGGACGCGTCATGCCAGGTCCCTGAAACCATCTCGGTGAGCCGGGCGGCGGTCTGGCCGTTCCTCGCGAGAGGGGCCGCGCGCCGGGCGGGACTACCGCAACAGGTTGAGCATCGGATAGGCGTTCGCGTCAATCTCGTTCACAGGGACGACGCCCCAACGCACCTGAATCGTGCGTAAAATCGACCCGAAATCATAAGGCGTGTGGTCCACATGGCCGCGTTTCACCATCGGGCCGGCGGCGATCAGGGGCACCCGCGTGCCGGGGCCCCAGCGGTCGCGGCGCGGCGGCGCGACATGATCCCAGGCGCCGCCATTTTCATCGTATGTAATCAAGAGCAGCGTGCTGTCCCAGGCGCGGCTGGCACGCAGCAGGGTCACGACCTCCCGTAAGTGCTTGTCGCCGGTCGCGATCTCGGCGTAGCCGGGGTGCTGGTTCATCGGTCCCACGGGTTTGTAGAACACCACCTGCGGCAGGTGGCCGTCCGCGATATCGCGCAAAAAATCCTTGTAATCCCGCAAATGCGCCTTCTGCGCGGGCGTGCCGGGGGCGAGATTGGCGAAATACTGGAAGGGCTGATGGTGGTACTGGAAGTCGCGCGGCGCGTGCCCGGCCAGCGCTTCGTCGTAACCACCCGCGTACCAGGTCCAGGAGACGCCCGCCGCGTCCATCCGGTCGCCGATATGCGGCATGGTCTGAGGTGGCACCAGACGCGCGGGATCGCTGTCCGCCGGTCCATGCAGATAGACCGAGCGCGAGGTGTTGACCGCGTAGCCGTCTGGGGTGACCTGGCCGTCCGCGATCAATGTCCCGTTCGCGCCAACTTTGGCGACAAGATCCGCGGGCGCTTCCGGCCACCGGAAGGCGCAGGAACACGCCAGCATCGCGTGGTTCAGGAACGACCCCCCGAACGCCGAATGGAACATCGCATCCCCCAACGCGAACTCCTGGGCCAATTTCCACAGATAGGTGCCTTTGGTGTCGTAATATCCCATGGTGAGGCCCGCCGCGTTGGACGACTCGACGAAGCGATTCATCGCCCCGCCGCCGATCTGAATCTGCTCCCGGTAAAACGCGTGGATCAGGTCGCCGGTTTTCTCCGCGATCGGGACATGGCGGCTTATGTCGAACGGACGATTCGGCAGGTTCGCCGGGAACCGAGGGTCGGGCGCCTTGGTCCGGGTGTCGAAGGGTTGCGGCAGGGTTTTATACGGCTGCCCGGACGCATCGACCTGGATCGCGGCGGCCCCGGCATTGGCGAGTCCGTTGGCGCCCGGGAATCGCCCGAACATGGCGTCGAAGCTCCGGTTCTCCATGAATATCACGACGATGTGCTGGATTTTGGCCAGCGATGAGTTCGAGGGCGATTGCGCAAGGGCTGGACAGGTCAGCAGGGCCGCGAAGCTGGCCAGCAAAAGGCGCCTGACGCGGACAGCCCAGACATGAGGCACGGGCACCTGGCGCGTGCCAGGTCCGGCCCGGGTATGACGTGGTTCGAGGTTCCGCATCGCCGCCGTATCTCCCTGCGTGCCGGTCGGCATACGGACTGACGGGCGGCAGCCCAGAGGTCCAGCGACAATTCAATGACGTTCGCGCGCGGGTCTCCGTGCCACCCGGTTCGGGTCAGGCGATGGATTCGCGGCCCATGTCCAGATATTTGGTCCGGCGACGTGCGATCAAGGTCGCGCTGTCCAAAGGCGACAGAAGGCGAAGCGCCAAATCGACCGCCTCCCCCACCGCCGCCAACGTGGCGGCCGGATCGCGATGGGCGCCGCCAACGGGTTCGGGCACGACCTCGTCGACAAGGCCCAGGCGGCGCAGATCGTCGGCGGTCAGGCGCAAGGCCTCCGCCGCTGCGGCTGCCTGCGTGGGATCGCGCCAAAGAATCGAGGCACAGCCTTCCGGCGAAATCACCGAATAAATCGCGTGCTCCAGCATCAGCACGCGGTCGCCTGCCGCCAACGCGACAGCGCCGCCCGATCCGCCCTCGCCGATGATCGCGGCGACCAGGGGCACCGGGGCTTCGAGGCAGGCCTCGATCGAGCGCGCGACGGCCTCGGCCTGACCGCGTGCTTCGGCATCGATTCCTGGAAACGCGCCGGAGGTATCGATGAAGGTGACGATCGGCAGGCCAAACCGGCCCGCGAGTTCGATCAGGCGCCGCGCCTTCCGATACCCTTCCGGGCGCGCCATCCCGAAGTTATGGGCGATTCGGCTTTCGGTATCCGACCCTTTTTCGGTTCCCAGCACCATGACGGCCCGGCCGCGAAACCGGCCAAGCCCGCCCAGTACTGCCGCGTCGTCGGCGAACGCGCGATCGCCGGCCAAAGGTGTGAAATCCGTGATCAATCCGGATATATACTGCGAGGCTTTCGGCCGGTCCGGATGGCGCGCCACCTGGGTTTTCTGCCAGGCGGACAGTTTCGCGTAGGTCGCCCGCAGTTGGCGGTCGGCGACAGACGTAAGACGCGCGATCTCTTCCGTGATATTCAGGCCGTCGGGCTCCGACATACGCCGGAGTTCCTCGATCTTGCCCTCCAGTTCGGCGATCGGCTTTTCGAAGTCGAGGAAGTGGCGCATGGGAGGGGGCGTTTAGCACGGTTTCAGCCGCGCGATAGCCCGCCGGGGTCGAAAGCCGGCGGGACGAGAACAAGGTGGGCCTGAAACACGATGCGACGAGACCGCTTTCCAAGCCCCGGGCGCCGGGACCGATGACCGAATCGGCGGCGCCGTGCGTGGCGATTCTGTTATCGACCTTCGATGGCGAACGCTTTCTGAACGAGCAACTGCGAAGCTTTGCCACGCAGAGCCACGCCGATTGGTTGCTTTATTGGCGCGATGACGGTTCGTCGGATGGGTCTGCCCAATTACTGGAAGCGTTCGCGTCCGGGGCGGGCGCGGGCCGCTGCGTTCGCGTGGAGGCGGCCGGCCGTCTTGGCGCGACCAACAGCTTCCTCGCGCTGTTACGGGTCGCGCTGACCGGGCCTGCGGCGTTTTTCGCGTTCTCCGACCAGGACGATGTCTGGTTGCCGGAAAAACTGGCGAACGGCGCGGCGGCCTTACCGGTGGACCGGCCGGCGCTGTTTTATTGCCCGCGCGCCCTGGTTGACGCGGACCTCCGCCCGCACGGCACGGTGCCGCCGCCCCGAAAGCCGCCGGGGTTTCCGGCCGCGCTGACCCAGAACGTGATTCCAGGCTGCTGCATGATCCTCAACCGGGCTGCGGCAGCCCAGATAGAGGCTTTGGGTGTGCCTGAGCGCACCTGGCATGACTGGTGGTCATATCTGGTGATCGCTGCCAGCGCGGGGCGGATCGTCCGGGGCGCCTCGGCAGATATTCTCTATCGGCAGCACGCGGGCAACCTGGTCGGCGAAACAGCGGGCTTCTGGAACCGGACGGGGCGCGCGATCCGGCGCGGGCGCGGGCCGTTCATGGCGCTGTTCCGAGCGCATGTCGATGCGCTGCAAGCGCGGCGGGAGCTGCTGCCGGAACCCAGTCGCGCGGTACTTTCGGTCGTCGCCAGCGGCTGCCAGGGCGGGGTTCTCGCGCGCCTGAGGGCGCTGGGTATTCCGGGCCTGACCCGCCAGACCTGGGCCGAGACGTTGCTTTTCCGGTTGTGGTTTCTTTTGGGTTAACCAGCGGGCATGGCCCGGGCGGGTTAACCAGCGGGCATGGCCCGCGGCGCGAGGGCTGTTATACCGGGGTGAGCGAACCTTACCTGAGGGCCATCCCCGAGCCATGCGAAACCCGGCCATCACCGTCATCATCCCGTTGTATAATGGCGCGAATTTCATCGAAGAGGCGTTGAACAGCGTCCTGACTCAGACGCTGCCACCGGCTCGGATCCTGGTTATCGACGATGGTTCGACCGATGCGGGGCCGGATATCGTCGGCGGCATGGCGCGGCGACACGATATTTCGTTGGTGCGAAAAGAAAATGGCGGTCAGGCGTCGGCGCGAAATCTGGGGGTTTCGCTGTCGCGGACGCCGCTGATCGCGTTTCTGGATCAGGACGATATTTGGTATCCGGATCACCTCAGCGAGCTGACCGTGCCATTTCAGACCGCGCGGCATCCAAAACTGGGCTGGGTTTACAGCAATCTGGACGAAATCGACCGGGATGGGATGATGGTGACCCGCGCCTGCCTGGACCGGAAGCCGGAGATCGAGCATCCGAAGCGGTCGCTGACCGGGTGCCTGACGACCGACATGTTCATTCTGCCGACATCGTGCCTGATCGACCGCGAGGCCTTCTTGCGGGTTGGCGGCTTCGACGAACGTCTGGTCGGGTACGAGGATGACGATTTGTTTCTGCGGATGTTCCGGTACGGTTACGACAATGTCTATCTGCGCGGCGCGCTGGCGAAGTGGCGGATATATTCGAGCAGCGCATCGTATTCGCCCAGTATGGCGCGGAGCCGGATGATCTACTTTCGAAAATTGGTGGAGATGTTCTCGGGCGACGACTGGCGGAACGTCAACTACGTGCGGGAGTTGATCGCCCCGCGGTTTTGTCCCTGGCTGTTGCTGGAATACAAGCGCGCGCTGGTTTCGCCCCGTCCCTCCGATCTGACCACAGCGGTGGAGGATTTGCGGTTTCTGGCCCAGCATTTGCCCAACCGCTCACGCGCGGTTTTTCGAGTCATGATGCCCATGCTGGCCTGGCGCCCGACGGCGCGGATCGCGGAGGCGTTGATCGACACGGAACTCAAGCTGGTCAATCTGCGCCTGTTGAAAACTGTTGTCCGGCGCATTTTGGGCTTGCCGCGGGCGGGAAGCCCAGGCCGGCCGGCCACGACATCCTGATGGGGGGGCCTGGCGAGATCGCGGCTGCTGGCGATGGGCTGCGCCTTCGAACGGTGCGCGCGGTGCGCGCGGTGCGCGATAACGGTGCGGGCAGTGGCGCATGACCATGCCATCGGAAACAGTCTCCATCTTGCTGCGGACCCGCGACCGGCCGGCGTTTCTGCCCCGCGCGCTGGACGACGTGTTGGCCCAGACGTTCCAGGATTGGCGCTTGATCGTGATCGCCGATGGCGGCGATCCAACCCCGGTCGATTGCGCGTTGCGGGCGCGGGAGGACTCGTTCTCCGGGCGCGTGGTTGTGCTGCGCCACCCCACCCCGCGAGGCCACGGCGATGCCTTGAATGCTGGGTTGGAGGTCGCGGCGGGCCGGTATTTCACGGTACACGACGACGACGACACCTGGCACCCGGACTTCCTGGCCCTTACCGTGGCGTTCCTGTCGCAGACGGCGCATGGCAAGCTGGCGGGGGTCGCAACGAACTGCGCGTTGACTCGCGAACGTATCCAGGACGGCGCCATCGTCGAAGTCGAGCGGTTGCCATGGCCATTGTTCGAAACTGAGATTGATATCGGCAACATGCTGATTCGCAACAGAATTCCGCCCATATCGATGCTGTTGCGGCGGGAGATCGCGGATCGCGCCGGCCGTTACGACGGGGCCTTATCCGCGCTGGAAGACTGGGATTTTTATCTTCGCATCTTAATGTATGCTGATATAGGAACGATTGATCGTATTCTTGCCTTTTATCATGTGCGATCTGAGATTTCTGGCACTTCCGACGATAACACGGTGGTCGCCGGGGCTGACCGGCATGGGTCGCAGGCCGCTATGTTACGGAACCGTGCGATCCGGCGCGCGATGCGGGAAGACCCGGCCTCGCTCGGGGTGCTGCAGCCATTGCTTCAGCGACTGGACGCGCAGAACCGGCTGCTGACAGAGATGCGGCGGGATGTGGACAACCGGTTGGCACATCTGGAAGCGTTGATGAGCCTGGTCCACCTGACGGCCGCCTGGCATCACAAGATGCTGGCGCCGGTTCAGCGGTTGTGGTCGGCGGCCGGGCGAATATCGTCGTTGCTGCGCCGGGGAAAGAGAGCCGGGTCGGGATGATCCTTGGCGGTTGCGCCTGGCCGCTGAGTTGCGCAACGCAAAACGCCCGTCCGCCGGAATGACGGGAGGGCGTTTTGCTGCGAAGCAAACCCGCTTTGAGAGCGGGCGCCTTGGATCAGGAGGTGTGCAGCTTGCCTGTCAGCGCGGTTTGCAACGCGGAGGCGGAGTTGAAATTCGTGAACAGGATTGTGGTGCCGCCGGTCAGTGTCAGTTGCACCCCACCACCAAGACCAGGGACGACCACCCCGCTGGCAGCAAGAGCGCCGGCCCCGGCGTTGTTGGCGCCGTAGCCATAACCTTCGATGAACAGCGCGTCCGCTCCATTTCCGAAGTCGGTAATCGTGTTGGCGCCGAAGCCGGCGGCCTGACGGAAGAACACGAACGAGTCTGCCCCCGCGTTGCCGGTCATGACCGCCGAGCCCGGCGCGCCGCCAATCACCAGGAAGTCCGCGCCACTGCCACCGATCATGGCGACCGAGCTTCCGGCTCCGCCGACCGACGTGTTGACCGACAGCCAGACAGTTCCGGTCGCCGCCGAGGCATTCAATGTTTGGTTGCCATCGGACGCGACACCGAAAACCGGGCTGCCTGCAGTTCCGGCCCCACCCTTAAGGGCGACGTTCGTGCCAGACGAACCATAAACCGTGGCGCCGACGGCGCCGCTGTCCACGGTTGCACCCGTTTTGTTGTTCGTGAAGAAGATCGTCCCTGTCGTCGGGTCGGCTGTGATACTCAGATTGTCACCTCCGGCGGCGATCGTTCCGATCGCTGTTTCGTCCGCCCCGCCGATGAAACTATCTGCCTTTCCGGAGTTGGTGAATCTGACTCGTCCGCCTGACCCGAATACCGTCACGCTCGACCCTGCCTCGGCCGAGATCGTATCGTTCAGAGCGCCGGAGCCGAAGAACACCGAGTCGTTACCGTTGGCACTGCTTTGGTAAACCTGGGCGGTGCCGCTCAGCGTGACCTGGTTTGTTCCGAGCCCGCCGCCCAAGGTGCCGGAACCGGACGCCGCAAGGATGTCGTTCCCGTCGCCGCCCAGAAGATAGACAGAGCCCGCGCCACTCTGCGAGATCACGTTGTTACCGCCAGAGGCCACGATGGTCGCACTGCCGGTTTCGACGAATGTTCCGCCGAACGAGCCCGTGAGGATCAGCGTATTCGCGGCGGCAGTGATCGTCGTGGTGGTCTGCGTGTTGTTGACGATGAACCCATAACCCGAAGGGGCCGTCACGTTCGCACTCCCCGCGACGCTGGCGACGTAAAGTTCCTGGACCTTTGAACCCGAGACAGTGGGCGCCGCCCCGGTCCCGCTTACGGTCGTGACAGCCAGATTGTTGTTCACATTTCCAGGCGTCGCATTGAAGATCGCGCTCTGAAGTGCGTTGCTAATTTGTTGCGCGACCGACAGGCCACTGGCGTTGGCCGAATTAAAAGTGAAGGAGACTGCTGGTGAGCCACCGCTAGCACTGGGAACCGTTACGACAGGCATTGAACTCTCCGTGTTAACTCGCAGCCACTCTCGGGATCGCCCCGGTCAATGACTGACATTACCCCACAGTACCTTTTTTTGGCAACCGATTTCTGCCGAAAGCCACGTCTAAAAATCCGGATGCTGTCTTTTTAGCACGCCGCACCCGGTGACGCTCATGAGATTTTAACGGTGTAATCGCGCGCCAGAGCCGTGTCAATCGAGAGAACGGCGCCATCCATGGAATCGCCGCGACATACCAACGCAATCGTCCCGGAAACCGCGCCTGCAATCCAAAAAAAATCCACGCCCCAGTCCTTATGCCCACCGGGGACATCGGGTTCCCGCAGGCCGCCGAACCATACCGATTCCAAACGCCGCCGCAACGCAAAATCCGGATGTTGTCACCAGAAAATCGCCCCCCCCCCCGGCCGCCCAGACGTCCGACCGTCACATCCCCCGGAAGACCGGCCGCCGCTTTTCCATGAACGCGGTGCGCCCCTCGATATAATCCTGACTCCCGAAACAAGCCTTCACCAATCCCTCGCACAAAGCCCAATCCGCGTCTTGCCCCCGCAGTACCTCGGACACTGTGCGTTTCAGCGCGGTCATCGTCAGTGGCGCATTGTCGGCTATACAAGCGCAGTAGTTGCGTATGTATTCCAACATCCCCGCCTCCGCCACGACACGGTTCACCAACCCCATGGACTGGGCTTCGGCGGCCGAGAAATGACGCGCGGTGAAGAAAATCTCCTTCGTGAAGGATGGCCCTACCAGTCCCATCAGCTTCTTCACGCCCGCCGCGCCATACCCCACACCCAGGCGCGCCGCCGGAATCCCGAATTTCGACTCGGGCGTGGCGATCCGAAGATCGCATCCCGCCGCGATCGCCAGACCGCCGCCGATGCAATACCCGCGGATCATCGCGACGACCGGCTTGCCACACAGGGACAGCGCCTCGATCGCCGCATCGCTGACCCGGTCGTACTGGATGTTGCCGTCCTCGGTCGATCGCGCCTTTTCGAACTGCGAGATATCGGCGCCCGAGACAAAGGCCTTGTCGCCCGCGCCCTTCAGGACGATCGCGCGGACCGCCGGGTCGGTTTCGAAGTGCCGCAAAATTCTGGGCATTGCCTCCCACATATCCAGCGACACGGCGTTGCGCTTTTCCGGCTTGTTGAAGGTCATCCAGCCAATGGCACCGTCGATTTCGGCGATCATGTTGGGTGTGCCGGTGGGCACGATCCGGACGGCGGTCATGGTCAGCCGCCCTCCGGGCCGGGAACCCGCGCCGCGCGTTCGGGATCCAGCCGCAGCCACACCGGCGCCTCCATTTGATGGATCTCCAGCGGGTCCGTCGTCACCCGGATTCGCGCCCCCGAGCCGGCCGGCCGCACCACATATTCCCAGTACTCGCCGAGATAGGCGCGCTCCACGATCGTCCCCTGGACCCACCAGCCGGCTCCCGGATCGGCGGGGGCCGCGGTCACGATCGCGATGGTTTGCGGCCGGACGGAAAAACTGGCCCGCTTCGGCAGATTCGCGGCGTCGCGCGCCAGACCGGCCGGCAAGTCGAATCCGTCGAAGACGATTCGCCCGTTCTCCACCGTGCCGTCCAGAAAGTTGGTACGCCCGATGAACCCCGCGACAAAACGGGTTTTCGGCGCATTATATAAAGCAATGGGATTGTCCACCTGTTCGATCCGGCCCTGGTTCATGACCACGATCCGATCGGAGGTCACCATCGCCTCCGACTGGTCGTGGGTCACATAGACCGTGGTGATGTGAAATTGATCGTGCAGGCGGCGGATTTCGGACCGCATTTCCTCGCGCAGATTGGCGTCCAGATTGGACAGCGGTTCGTCCAGCAACAGAACCTCGGGCTCGATCACGATCGCGCGGGCCAAAGCGACGCGCTGCTGCTGGCCGCCGGAGAGCTCGGCGGGGTAGCGATCCTTCAAATGCCGCATCTGCACGACATCGAGGATACGGCCGACGCGGTCCTCGATTTCCGCCTTGCCCAACTTCCGCAGTTGCAGGCCGAAGGCGACGTTCTGCCCGACTGTCATGTTCGGCCAGATCGCATAGCTCTGGAAAATCATCGACATGCCGCGCTTTTCCGGCGCCACCACATGGGTGGGCGACGACATTCCCTGTCCGTTCATCTCGATCGTGCCGGCGGTCGGTTTCATGAACCCCGCGATCATCCGCAGCGTCGTGGTCTTGCCGCAGCCGGATGGTCCAAGCAGCGAGACGAACTCGCCTTGCTGCAGGGTCAGATCGACACCGGCGACGGCCGGCGTACTGCCGAAGTTTTTACCGAGGCCA
>JAYWAX010000344.1:0-4997 GCA_043782125.1 Acetobacteraceae bacterium
AGCCAGAAAAGCACCGGGGCTTTGCCCCAGACCCCACGAGGGCTTTGCCCTTCGAACCCAACAGGGACACGGTCCCTGGACCCCGATCGGTTGGGGATATGAGAAGGGGGGCCAACTCGGATGTTGAAACGTCTCGGATGGCCGCCCTTCTCATATCCCCAAAAAATGGCATCCAAGGCCCTGCCTTGGCGGGTTCGAAGGGCAGCGCCCTCGCGGGGTTTGGGGCGGAGCCCCAATGCTTCCTCACGCGCCCTTTCCCGCCGCGCGCCGTGCCCGACCGCGTATCTTCGCCGGGGCGCCGAACAGGGTGACGGACGCGCGGATAACTTTCATCTGATAGCGTGTGGCTCGCTCGGGGGTATGGGAGTGGTAATAGCCAACGGCGCGGACGACATCGCCTCGGGCTTCCGTCAGGTAGATGCGCACGATCGCGGCGGCGGCGACGACATTGAAGCAGGGATCGTCGATCAGCCGGCGGGCGACTTCGTCGTGCGGGAGGTTCCAGGCTTTGGCGAGCCGGGGGATCCACGCCGTGTTCACCTGCATCACGCCCAGATCGGCGGACCCGTTCGTGTTGCGGGAAATGGCGCCGGGTTGTCCGGCCTCGACGCGTTGGATGGCGGGCAGCACGCGCGGGGGCAAATGGTGAACCTGCGCGGCCGCCAGCATACACGCGAGGAAGGGGACCGCTGCCATCAGGCCTGTTTGATCTCGATCAGGCTACGCCGGATTTTGCGGCCTTGTTCCACCATGTTCTCAATATATTCCGCATCGCCCCATCTGATCGCGCGCGCCAGGCCCTGCGCGTCCTCCATGAATCGCGACAGCATTTCCAGCAGGGCCTCGCGATTATTGAGAAAGATATCCCGCCACATGACCGGGTCGGAGGCGGCGATGCGGGTGAAGTCGCGGAACCCGGAAGCAGCGAAATTCAGGACTTCCCTGCGGCTCTCGTCGGCCAGGCCGTCGGCTGTATGGCAGATGCTGAAGGCGATCAGGTGCGGGAGGTGGGACACGATGGCCAGCACGCGGTCGTGGTGGGCGGGCTCCATCGCCTCGACCATGGCACCGCAGCGGCGCCAGAATTCGGCGATCTTTTCGATGGCGGCCGGGTCGGTCCCGGGCGGCGGCGTCAGCAAGGTCCAGCGGCCCTGGAACAACGTCGAAAAACCGGAATCGGGGCCGGAGTATTCGGTGCCGGCGATTGGGTGGGCGGGCACGAAATGCACGCCGGCCGGAACAAAGGGGCCAACGTCGCGGATGACCGATTGCTTGGTGGAGCCGACATCGGTCAGCACCGCGCCGGGGGCCAGATGCGGGCCAATGGCCTCGGCCAGCGCCGCGAAGGCGCCGACGGGGGCGCACAGCATCACGCAATCGGCGCCCGCCACGGCCTTGGCTGGGTCCAGCTCGACTCGGGAGGCGAATCCAAGTTGCACGACCCGGTCGAGCGTTTTCTGAGTCCGGGCATTGACGACAATCTCCGCCGCCAGATCGCCGCGTTCCTTGGCGATGCGCGCGACGGAGGACCCGATCAGACCGATGCCGATCAGCGCCAAACGTTGAAAAATCGGCTCAGCCACGGGATTGTTTCATGAATTCGCTGAGACCTTCGATGACGAGCGCGCATTCCTCCGCCGTGCCGACGGTGATGCGCAGGCAGTGCGGCAGGCCGTACGAGCCGACCCGGCGCAGGATCAGGCCACGCAGCCGCATGTAAGTGTCGGCCTTCAGAGCGGTCTCGGCGGTGCCGAAGTCGGCCAGCACGAAATTGCCCTCGCCGGGGTAGACTTTTATCCCCGCCGCTTCGATGCCCCTGGCCAGTTTCGGGCGCCATTCGGCGTTGTGGGCCTGGCTCGCCTCGACCCAGCCGGGTTCGGCCAGGGCGGCGATCCCGGCGGCCTGCGCGGGGACGGAGACGGAGAAGGCGGCGCGGACGCGGTGCAGCACGTCGTTAATGGCGGGCGGGCCATAGCTCCAGCCGAGACGGACGCCGCCCAACCCGAAGATCTTGGAAAATGTCCGGGTCATGATGGTGTTGTCGTTGGCGTCCACAAGGCGCTCGCCCGCGTTGTAATCCTCGCGGGTGACGTATTCGGCATAAGCGGAGTCGATGACCAGCAGGATGTCGGCGCGCAGCGCCGCCCGGAACGCCGCCATCGCGTCTTCGGTAATCATGGCGCCGGTGGGGTTGTTCGGATTGGCCAGGAAAACGGCCTTGGTCGCGGGGGTGACGGCGGCGAGGATGGCGTCCAGGTCTGGTTGCAGGTCTTTCTCCGGCACCTTGACGACCTGGCTGCCCGCATAAACGCCCGCGATGTGGTAAATGGTAAACCCGTGCGCCGACATCAGAATGTCGCGGCCGGGTCCGCCATAGGCGAGGCAAAGATGATACAAAATGTCGTCGGAACCTGCCCCGCAAACGATTTTCGCCGGGTCGAGGTTCCAATAGGCGCCGATCGCCTCGCGCAGCCGGTCGGCCCCGCCGTCGGGGTAACGAAAGCCTTCCGCGGCAACGTCGCGCAGGGCCTTCTGGGCGCCCGGAGGGACGCCGAACGCGCCCTCGTTCGACGACAGCTTGTACGAGCGGTTGACGCCGGGGACCGTCGCCTCGCCGCCGACGTAAGGGCTGATGGTCAGAATTTCTGGGCGGGGCGTGGGGGACGTCATGGCATGTCTCCGGCGATCGGGACGGCATAGCCGCCAAGCACGATCGCGCCTGGGGGGAGTCGGGGATCGTCGCCGGCGATCATGCCCGCGACCTCGGCGATCGCGCCGTGGCTGGCGAGCGTCGCCATGGCGCCAGGATTGGCGAGTCCCGGCTGACCAATACCCGAAAGATCGATAAAGGACCGGTCGTCGCCGCTGGCATCCGGTGCCGTGGTGGCGACAACGATCGCGTCCGCCATCGGCACGTTGCCGGGGCGCGCGGTCCAGAATGGCAGGCGGGCAATCACATACAAACGCGGCGATTCCTGTGTCAGAGCGGCCCATGTCGAAGCCTCCCCGGGGAAGGGGATGACGGCAACGGTGGCGAGCCCGGTCCGGACCGAGTCCAGCGCCGCCGCGACCGAGGCTTTGGGGACAACGGGTGTCAGCGCGCCAAAATGTTCGCGCGCGATGGTGGCGATGGTACCGGAACCGGCGGCGGCAACCGTGACCGGCGACTGCATGCCGGTCGTGCCCGCCAGCATCTCCCGCCACATCCGCACCAGGGTCTGGGCCGGCAGCTTGCCGGTGTGGCGCGCGACCAGGCGGCGCAGAATGGACGCCTCGCGTCCCGGCCGGAAGGCGGCGGTTTTGCCGGATCGCGCGACGCCCTCGACCACGCGGGCGCGGGCGATCAGCAGGTCGTGGATCTTGTCGTCGATGTCATCCAGACGCGCGCGCAAATCGCCCAAATTCGGGCGCCAGCCGTCATCCTGGGCTTTGGCCTCGGGGACCTGCAGTGGGGGCGGTGTGTTGTCGGGCATGCGAACCAGCCTTGGGAGCGGCCCCCCTCTACCGCAAGCGCGCCGGTAAGAAAACCCGGGCGGCTCGCGCACAGGGCAATCGCCTGCACCTCGTCCAGAGCCTCTCGCCGTTATGGCCGGCCCCCGAGCGGGCCATCCGGGGAAGGATCGCGGCCGGATCGCGCGAAATCGCCGGGCGTGCCGGTTCCGATGGCCCGGTCGAGCCGTGCCATGACGGAGAACGGCACGCGGCCACATTCAACAACGATTGCCGTGCCCGCGCGGGATGGCGGATCGGCTTACCCGCCGCTCGTCGTCGGCAGCGCCGAGTAATCGAACTGCTTCGCGTCAATCGCCACGCCGGGTTCCAGATTGCTCAGGGTCACCCGGGTCTGCTTGCCCTGCTGGTCCACGATCGTCCACTGGCGCAGGGTCAACGGCGAGTCCGAAAACACCAGCGTCAAGGTGCCTTCTCCCGGGTTCGCGGTGCGCACCAGAGTCACCTGTATCTGGCCGGTGAGCCGGGCGAACCGCGTCACCGCGACATCCCCCGACAGCGTGGCCCGATCCGCCAGCAGAATGCCCAGAGGCGTCCGGCTGAGAGGAATGTTCGTCGTCTGGCGCAACTGCGAATCGTGGAAGAACAGAATCCCGGCATTGGCGATCAGCAGGAATGGCGACGGCGCGTCGTATTGAAACCGCATCCGTCCCGGACGTTGCAGCAGCGCCACGCCCTGCGTCACGTCGCCATCCGGCGCCGATTGCGCGAACCGCGCGCGTAACGTGCGGACACTGTTGAGATAGACCTCGATCCGCGCGAGATCGGCCAGATCCTGCGGGGATGTTTGCGCCATGGCGGTTCCGGACGATGCGAGGCCGGCGGCGAAGGGAAGCCCTGCGGACAGGACGGTGCGTCGATTGATCATGGCCGGGATTTGGTCCTTCCGCGCGCGCCTGGCAATGGGCGATTTGGCATGGCACGGTTGCCCAGCCCGAACGGCGGGCTCGTGTTCCCGGCCGGTGTGGTGCAGCCGGTTGGCAAGCGGCCATTCGGGGAGGCAGTGGGGGAGTGTTGCGGTAGGTGCCCCCCGCGGGAAGGAGGCCGCGTGCTTTTCCCCGTCATGGCACGCCCCGGAGCGGGCCATCCGGAGCGGCACCGGCGGCTCCGGTCGCGAAGAAATCGCCGCGTGGAACCATTCGGTGCTTTTGCCCGCAAAGCGTTACCGCTCCCGATGGCCCGGTCGAGCCGTGCCATGACGGGCGGCGGTACGGCGGCCTCGTTCATGCGACTGCCGTGCCATGACGGGCGTGGCTCCCCATCGCGCCGTGCCGTGACGGGTGGCGGCATCGCGGCCATGTTCAGACGATTGCCGTGCCATCGCGCGCGACGGCCTTGCGCCGGGGGCTCCGGGTGAGCATCTTGAGGGCCAATTCATTCATGCGCGCGACCCGCGGGAGACTCAGGACCATGGACGGCGGAGGCGACTCGCGACGAATTACGATCTATGCGCCGGAGGATTTCGTGGGCATGCGCGCGGCCGGCCA
>JAYWAX010000345.1:0-13706 GCA_043782125.1 Acetobacteraceae bacterium
CCGGCGATCGTTTCCTCGTTCATGCAGTTCTGCAACGAGCAGACAAAGCCGTTCGGACCGAGATACTGAGCGATCATCGTGGTCGCCCATTCCGTATCGTACGACTTCATGCAAACGAAAGCGAGGTCGAACGGCTTTTCCTTGGCGGCTTGCTGAAGTTCCGTCAGGTGCAGCGCCCTGACCGGGGTGGACCATTCCGGAACGTCGCGGATATGGGTGACCTTGAGGCCTTTGGCCTTCATGGTTTCGACGTTTTCCGGCCACGGGTCGATGAACGTGATGTCCTCGCCCGCGCGGGCCATGTGTGCGCCGGCATAAGCGCCGACGGCACCGGTGCCCATGACCGCGATTTTGTAACCCATTGTTTCCTCCCGGATGGCGTTGAATCGAGGGGTAGTTTCGTCAGGTGCGCGGGAAAGGCAATGGGGGCGGTTTGGGATGACGGTGCGTAGAGGAAAAATCAATCTTTTGCGCGCATCTTGGTAAGTGAGAGAGCGTTTGACAACATTCCATTGAGGGAATACAAAGGCGTGGTGTGGGAGGTGGAATACACGGATGATTTCGGCGCGTGGTGGTATGATCTGAGCGAACCCCAACGGGTGCGGGTCCACGCCTCGGTTAACCTGCTGAGCGTGAAAGGGCCGACGTTACCGTTCCCGCATTCGTCGGGCATCCATGGATCGCGGCACACCCACATGAGGGAGTTACGCGTTCAAAGCGGCGGTAGCCCATTGCGGGTCTTCTATGCCTTCGACCCGCGCCGAACCGCGATTTTGCTGATCGGAGGAGATCAGACGGGCCATGATCGGTTTTATGAGGAATACGTGAAAACGGCTGACGATCTTTACGACGCATACCTTAAAGAGTTGAGAAAGGAAGGGCTGATATGACGGGACGGCATAAGTTTTCGGACCTCGCCGCGCGCATGCCAGCGGAGCGCCGGGCCGAGGCTGCGCGATTGACCCAAGAAATGTTGGCTGAAATGGACCTGGCCCAACTTCGTACCGCCCGCCGTCTTTCGCAGGCGGCGCTGGGAGAAATTCTCCATGTTGAACAGCCAGCCGTCGCTAAAATCGAAAAGCGCACCGACATGTATGTGAGCACATTGCGCCGGTTCATCGAAGCGATGGGCGGAGAACTGGAAATCACCGCGCGGTTCGCCGATCACACGGTAAAGATCGCGAACTTTGGCGGGCTTGGGGAACGCGCGAAGACCTGACACGGTTGACCTTCTGGCCCGCCGCCCATCACACTCCCCGAAACACGCGCCGGGGGGCCATCCATGAAAGTCTTCGTCTTCGACCTCCTCGCCTATGGCGAGCAGCTCGATCATCTGAAACAGGGCAACGAACTGCCTTACCCCCTCGCGGGCAAACACTTCAAACCGGAGGTCGCGGTCCGCACCTATGCCGAACATCTCGATGCGTGGGAGGAGGTGGACAAACTCGGCTACGACGGTCTCGGTTTCAACGAACATCATTGCTCCCCCTATGGCCTGATGAATTCGCCGAACCTGATGGCCGCGTCGGCCGCGCAGCGTACGAAGCGCGTGAAACTCCTGATATACGGCAATCTGTTGCCACTGCACGAACCGCTGCGCCTGGCCGAGGAACTGGCGATGCTGGACTGCCTGTCCAATGGCCGCCTGATCTCCGGCTTCGCTCGCGGGATTCCGCGCGAGTATCAGGTTCACAACGTTCCCTTGCCAGATTCACGCGCGCGGTTCGAAGAAGCGTTCGACATCGTGACGAAAGTCTGGACCGAAGAGGTCTTTTCCTATCAAGGGAAATTCTGGTCGTACAAGGATGTTTCGCTGTGGCCAAGGCCGGTGCAACAGCCTCGGCCGGACATTTGGACGCCGATCGTGAGCAGCAAGGAATCCATCGAGTTCGCCGCACGGAACGATATCCGCATCACACCTGGCCTGGCACCAGGTGGCTTGCAAGACGATATCATCCGTTACTATGCGAAGTGCCTGACCGATAATGGCCGGAAAATCACGCCGGAACATTTATCGGTCGGCGTCACCGCTTATGTCGCAGACAGCAAGGAGCAGGCGATCAAGGAATGCGGACCTTACGTCTTGTATTTCAACCGGACGCTGTTCAGCCATGGCAATTTCTCGGAAACCGCGCGGCAGCGGGAAACCGGCTACAGCACCGCGAACTCCACCGATTACGTCAGAGCCGAAAATTTACGCGCGGCGGAATTCAATCGCGGCGATTTTCGCGACATGACGATGGCGGACATCGAGAAAATGGCGGACCGGCTGCCGTGGGGGACCGCGCCGGAGGTGGCAGAGAAAATAATTCGTCTGGCTGAACATACCGGTGCGGGAACAGTCCAGGTGAATTTCAATCGCGGCGCCATGCCGCAGGAAATGTTCATTGAACAAATCCGCCGTTTCGCGCGCGACGTGTTGCCGATTCTTCAGGCGCACCAGATTAAGACCGTACCAATCGCGGAAACCGTGGCAGCGTAATAAATAACCGGGAGGCTTTGTCGATGTCTCAGACACAATCGAGCGCCGAGGCGCGGCTTGAATCGCAAAAACTCGGCCCGCTGCAATACCGCGTCGGCTTTCTGTGCATGTTGGCGCAGGTTTTCGACGGGTTCGACATCAGCGCCATCGGGATGGCCGTACCCGCGCTGATCAAGACCTGGGGCGTTCCAGGCCCAGCCTTCGCCAACACCTTCGTCATGTCCAGCGTGGGGATCATGATCGGCGCGCTGACCTCGGGCCCGGTCGGCGACAAAATCGGGCGCAAACCCGTGTTGCTGACAAGTCTGATACTGTTGGGCTTGTCCTCGCTGGCCTGCACCCAGGCCACGTCGGTGCCGGAGCTGGCCTGGTTGCGCCTGATCACCGGCTTTGGCATCGGCACGCTGATGCCCGCGACCGTCGCGCTGTCGTCCGATTATCTGCCGGAACGTTTGCGCGCGGCCGGCATCATGGTCGTGTTCACCGGCGCGCCGCTCGGGGGGTTCGCGGGCGGCATGCTGGTGTCGTACCTTCTGCCGAATTTCGGCTGGACCTCGATTTTCTGGATCGGCGGGATTTTGCCGCTCGCGTTAATCCCCGTCATCTTCTTTTGGTTGCCCGAATCCCCGCGCTTTCTGCTCGCGAAAGGCAAACTCTCCGAAAGCGCCCAACGCCTGATGCGCCAGCTTGGCATCGATCTGAATACGAAACCGGCCGAAGTCGATGTCGCGCAAGGAAATCCCGTCGCCGGATTATTCAAAGACGGTTTGGCTACCACGACACTCCTCGTCTGGATTCTGTTTTTTTCAAATCTCATGAGCATGTATCTGATCGGCTATTGGATGCCCGCCATCCTCTCGCTCTCAGGCCTCTCCCCCGCCGATTCCGTTTTTGCTTCCGCGCTCCGGGAAGCCGGACCTTTGGTCAGTGTCTTCGCCATCGCGCCTTTGTCGACAAAATACAGCGCCCCGGCCGTATTACGCGTGACATTGTTCATGGGGATCGTCTGCATCGCGCTGATCGGCCTCGCCACACTGCCCTACCTTTCGCTGCTGGCCGTCATTTTCCTGGTGGGATGCTGCACCGTGGGCAGCCAAACCGGCATGAACGGCATGACCGCCGCCCTTTACCCCGCCCGGGTCCGCAACACCGGTATGGCCTGGGCCCTGGGCGTCGGCCGCCTTGGCGGCATTGCCGGCCCCTGGTTGGGCGGCGTCCTGCTGGCCGCCGGACTCCCCCCGCGCCAGGTCTTCCTGGTGGCATGCGTCACCGCCGCCACGGCCACACTCGCCATGATCGGCCTGGGCATCGTGGGTAAACGCCGCGCGGCGGGACCGGCCTTGGCCTGAAGTGCGCCCGAATCGCCGTCCCAAACTACCAAAGGGGACCCTCGCCAGGGCGCGACCGGACCGCGTGGACGCAGCGCGCGGTGCCATGTAAACGTCGCCGCCATAGAGCATAAGGAACCGCCATGACCGACTCTCCCGTTGTCCGCCTTGAAAAAGACGGCGATATCGGCGTGATTATCGTCAACTACCCGCCCGTCAACGCGCTTGGGCCGGGGGTGGCGGAGGGCATCATCGCCTGCCTGAACCAGGCGAACGACGATGCCTCGATCAAGGCAATGGTGCTGATCGGCGACGGACGCAGCTTCATCGCAGGCGCCGATATCCGCGGCTTTGGTACGGATCGCAAACGCCTGCCGATCGGCGAGCGCACCTACGACATCATGGACCGCTCGCCAAAGCCGGTCGTCGCGGCCATCCATGGTTTCGCTCTCGGTGGCGGGCTGGAAAACGCGATGGGCTGCCATTACCGGATCGCGGTGCCGTCCGCGAAAGTTGGGCTGCCGGAAGTCCTGATTGGCATTCTGCCGGGCGGTGGCGGCACGCAGCGTCTGCCGCGTCTGGCGGGCGTGCAGACCGCGCTCGACATGATTGTCTCGGGCCGTCACGTCCCGGCGCCAGAAGCGAAGACGCTCGGTATTCTCGACGAGGTCTTGCCCGAAGGCGCCGATCTGCGCCAAAGCGCCGTCGCGTACGCCCGGAAGATCGCGGCCGTCCGGCCGCTGCCGAAGGTCCGGGACCGCGAATGCAAAGCCGGCCCCGAGGTGTTCGAGGCGATGCGAAAATCCATTGCCCGGCGCGCGCGCAACCAAAAAGCCCCCTATAACTGCATCGCCGCCGTCGAGGCCGCCGCCACATTGCCCTTCGACCAGGGCATGATCCGCGAACAAGAATTGTTCCTGGAACTGGTCAACGCCGACGAAGCCAAAGCCCTGCGCTATGCCTTCTTCGCAGAGCGCGAGGCCGCCAAACTCCCGGACATGCCGCGCGGCACCAAAACCCGGGACCTGAACACCGCGGCCGTCGTGGGCGCGGGCACCATGGGCGGCGGTATCGCCATGTCCTTCGCGGATTACGGCTACGACGTGAAAATCATCGACGCGACGCAGGAAGCGCTGGATCGCGGCATGGCGCGGATCAAGACGAACTACGAAACCTCGGTCAAACGCGGCAGCCTGAAACAAGACGAAATGGAACGCCGGCTGGCGCGCATCCATCCCGTCGCCGGTTACGACGACATCAAGGATTGCGATGTCGTGATCGAGGCCGTGTTCGAGGAGATGGAGGTCAAAAAACCGATTTTCGCGAAACTCGACGAGGTGATGAAGCCCGGCGCGCTGATGTTCTCCAACACCTCGGCGCTGGATATCGATCAGATCGCCAACATGACGAAACGGCCGCAAGACGTCGCGGGCACGCATTTCTTCTCCCCGGCCAACGTGATGAAACTTTTCGAGGTTGTCCGCGGAACGAAGTCCTCGCCGGAAACCCTGGTCACGGCCATGGCTTTGGGCAAGGCAATCGGAAAAATCTCCGCGATGGCGGGAAATACCGATGGGTTCGTCGCCAATCGGTCGCGGGCGCCATTCAACAGCGAGATGGTCATCCTGCTGGAGGAAGGTTGTCTGCCAGAGCAGGTCGATAAAGCGATGGTCGATTTCGGCTACCCAATGGGTCCCTTCGCGGTGGGCGATCTGGCGGGCCTGGATATCGGCGCGGCCGGACGGCGGCGGCGCGCGGCGGCGGACCCGAATTACCGCAAACTGCCGATCGCCGATAAGCTGGTCGAACTGGGCCGTTACGGGCAGAAAACCGGCGCGGGCTGGTATAAGTATGAAAAGGGCGATCGGACCCCGCATCCCGACCCGGATGTGGCCAAGATTATCAAGGACGTCGCCGCCGAAATGGGCGTCCCGCAAAAGACCTTCACCGATACGGAAATCCTGCAACGGCTGCTTTTTTCGTCCGTGAACGAAGCCTGCCGCATTCTGGAGGAAGGCAAAGCCTACCGCTCCAGCGACATCGACGTGATGTGGCTGCACGGCTTCGGCTTCCCGCGTTACCGTGGCGGCCTGATGTACTGGGCTGACGGCATCGGCGTGCGCGAGGTCTACATCCAGATCGCCAGTTGGCATCAGCAATACGGCGCCCGCTGGGCTCCATCCAAGCTGCTGCGCGAATTGGCGGAAAGCGGCACGTCCTTCCGCGACGCGAAACCCGCGCCGTTCAACTGAGGGGCGCGGCGGCGGGGCGCCGTTGGGACGCCGCCCCGTCGCCTTCCGAACCACGTATAACTTGACCATATCGGGGCGTGGGCGCTAATCGCGCCTGTCGCGCACCGTGCGGCGTGGCTGTTGTTTGGGGAGCAGGCCGGCTCGCAACGTCTAAGAAGGATGGATTTCGTATGTTCGGCAAGATTCTCGGCGCTTTCCTCGCCGTCGGCCTGCTGGCGAGCTGCTCGTCGTCCGACACCGGACCCACATCGCGTTCCGGCGCGGGCACCGCCACGGGTGGCAACACCGCCGACGCGCGCGATCCCCTGGCCGCTGGCGGCGACACGATCTTCTTCGACACCGACCGCGCGGTCGTTCGGGACGATGCACGCGTCACGTTGGACCGGCAGGCCGATTGGCTGAACCGAAACAAATCCGTCAACGTGACCATCGCGGGGAATTGCGATGAACGCGGGACGCAAGACTACAACATCGCCCTTGGCAATCGCCGCGCCTTCGCCGCCGCCAGTTATTTGGCCGCCAAGGGAGTCGCGGCCAACCGCGTCGCCACAGTCAGCTTTGGCAAGGACCGTCCCCTCGCGCCCGGCTCGGCCGAGGACGCCTGGGCGAAAAACCGTAACGCCATCACCTCGGTTCGTTGAACCATGCCTTGCCGCCAGGTTCCCGGCGGTTTGGCGGCGGGCTGTCCGCCGCGGCAAAACTGCTTCGCGGAGAACTGACGATGGGGTGGCCCAGACTGCGGAGTGTGTGCCTTTTGGGCGCGCTGCTGTCCGTTTTGGCGGTCGCGCCCGCCGCGCGCGCGCAGGTGGAAAGCCGCGAGGGGATCGCGCTGCAGAACCAGCTTTACCAGTTGAAGCAGGAGTTGCAGGTGCTGCGCGGCGATGTCGCGCGTGGCGGCGGCAATTCCGGCAGTGGCGGCAGCGACGTGGCGGCGCAGTTGCTCAGCCGCGTGCAAACGATGGAGGAGCAGTTGCGGCAATTGCGCGGCCGCATCGACGAGACGCAGAATCTCGTCAATCGCCACAACGCGGACGTGTTGAAGCGGATTGAGGATTTGTCGTTTCAGATGAATCTCCCCGGCCGTACTGCGGCGATCGCGCCGCCGGCTGTTTCTCCCCCGGGCGCGGCCCCGGTTCCCGCTCCCACGAGCCGCGAGGTCGCGCCGCGGCCGGAGCCCGCGCCGGTCGCGCCGCCGAAGATAGAGCCGAAGGTCGTCATTCCGGGTCCGCCTTTGGTGATCCCGCTACCGCCGCCCCCGCCGCCGCCAAGCTTCACGTTCAATCAGATTCCGGAACCGATGCGGGAAACACCTCGTGCCGTTCCCCAGCCTGTGCCTGCGCTCGCGCCGCCGTCGCGCGTGGAACCGCCCAAAACGGAGCCGCCAAAAGCCGAGCCACCCAGGGTAGAAGCGCCCAGGGTGGAACCACCGCGAGTCGATCCGGTGCGGCCAGTACCTCGGCCGCCAGAAACCGTGCCCAAACCAGCGGCCACGCCCGCCGTGGCTCCGCCCAGCCCAGTACCGGACGCGGCGCCACTCGCAGCGGTTCCGCCTGGTGGCAAACGCACGCCGGAAATGGCGCTGCAGGAAGGCCACGCGGCGCTCGCCCGCCGCGACTATGCCGGCGCCGAGCGCGCAGCACGGGAGGTGATGGGCAGTCGCGCGTCGCCAAGGGCCTATGACGGGCAGTTCTTGCTGGCGCAGTCGCTGGCGGGGCAGAAGCAGTTCGCGCAGGCGGCGATCGCGTTCGACGATGCCTATAACCGGTCCCACAAAGGCCGGCACGCGCAGGACGCGCTGCTTGGGCTTGCCAACTCGCTGACCGCGATCAACGAGCGGCGGGCGGCCTGCGATACGCTGGGGCGTCTGCGCACGGAATTCCCGCAGGTGCGCGCGGATTTGCAAGACACGATCACGAAGACAAACGAACGCGCGGGGTGCGGGCGTTAAGGCCGGCGCAGACGGCAGTTTGCCGGTCATTTCCGCCAGTTGTAGGAACTGGCCAAGCGTTTGACTCATGGCGAGGCATCTCCACCCGCCCGTCGTGGCCCGGCTCGATCGGGCCATCGGGAGCTGCACGGCGATTGGACAAAGCGCGCTTGCCGCTGACGATCGCGGCCACGCTCGCAATGGCGTACCGCCCCCGATGGCCCGCTCGCGGGCGTGCCATGACGAGGAGAGGACATAGCGAACAGTCAATCGCTCCGGCGGTTGGTATTACAGCGGGATCGCGCCGGACCTCGTCCGCACCTTATTTCAGTTCGATATCCCAGGCGAAGGTGCGTTCCTGCATCCGCGGGTGGAACACGAGACCTTTCCGCACAGCCCAGACGTTGACCTGGTGGTGCAGCGGAATGATCGGGGTATCCGGCATCGCGAGCCGCAGCGCCTCCCGGTAAAGGGTTTCCCGCTTTTCCACGTCGATCGTCGCCAACGCCTGTTCGATGATCGTGTCGGCCTTGGGGTTGCTGTATTTATCCGGCAGGAACACCGCGCCGCGGCCTTTGGACGGATCGGACGTCGCGATCAACTCGGTCAGGTTGCTGCTGGCCTCCCCGGTGTCGGACGCCCAACCGGTCAGGCGAATGGTGAATTCGGCGCGCAGGGCGCGGCTGAAGAATGTCGCGGCGGGCATCGCATCGACCGAGGTTTTCACCCCGATCCGCGCCCACATCTGCGCCACGGCCTCCAGCAGTTTCGAATCGTTGACATACCGGTTGTTGGGTCCGTGCAACGTCAGCCCGAACCCGGCGGGAAAACCCGCTTCGGCCAGCAATTTTTTCGCACGTTCGGGATCGTAGGGGTCCACCGTGATCGCGGGGTCGTAACCGCTGAGACCGGCGGGCATCAACTGACCGGTTGGCGCGGCGAAGCCGTCCATGATCCGGTCCTTGATCCCCGCGCGGTTGATTGCGAGCGACAGCGCGCGCCGCACCCGCGGATCGCGCAGCGGGTTCGCCTCCAATGCCTTGCCCGCCGTGTCGAACGCGAACGGGGTCACCGCGCGGGCCGCGTCCGGCGCCAAGTAAATCAGCCGCTGTCCCGGCAACGCGACAATGTCGAGTTTCGGATTGGTTTGCAGATCGGCCACATCCCGGGTCGGCACCTGATCGACGATATCGGCCTCCCCCGCGCGCAGCGTCGCGATCCGGGCGGCATTATCGGCGATCAGACGATAGCTGACATGGGTCCAATGCGGCTTCCCGCCCCACCAGGTCTCATTCCGCTGAAACGCCGCCTGTTCCCCGACCATGAAAGCGGTGACGCGATAGGGCCCGGTGCCAATCGCCGACTGCATCGAATTGAACGAGGCCGTGGTCATCCCCGCCTCGTGCGCTTGCGAAACGATCGCGACGCCGGTCAGGTTGTACGGCATCAGTGGCACCGGCGTGGCGGTGTGCAGGCGGATCGTATGGGGGTCGATCACCTCGGTCCGCACGATCGGTTTGACCGCGTAAATAAAACTGGACGGGCTGTTCATCAAGGTTGGAATACGGGCGAACGAGAACAAAACATCGGCGGCCGTAAAAGGGCTGCCGTCATGGAAGGTCACGCCTTCCCGCAGTTTCAATTCCCAGGTCTTGCCGTCGATCGCCTTCCACGACACCGCCAGGCCCGGTTCGGGTTGATACCTGGCATCGAAACGAATTAACGGTTCGAACACATAACTGGTCAGCGCGTTATTGGGACCGAGATTGTGATAATGCGGATCCATCGACGTGAAGGCACCGCCGGTCACGATCGAAAGTTTGGCCGGCGCGGCAGCGGGGTGCGGCACAGGCGGCTTGTCGCGCGTCTGGGCCATCGCGGGCAAATGCGGGAGGCTCGCGGCGAGTGTTCCCGCCAGGATGAACGCGGTTCGCATGCGCATGTGTGGTTGCCCCTCTCGGTCTTCGCGCTTCCTTACCGCGCGCCACCGGTTCGCGCGAGACCCCGGTTGGCGATCGATCCGCCCTTGCATCCCGCTCCCGCGAACGATAGGCGAGGTTGGAAACATAAGGAGGTTCGGGATGAAGTTGTTCGATCTGACCGGCAAGGTCGCGGTCGTCACCGGCGGCAATGGCGGCATCGGTCTGGGCATGGCGGAGGGCATCGCCTCCCTGGGCGCCAGCATCGCCATCTCTGGCCGCGACGCGGAAAAAGCGCAATCGGCGCTCGCCGCGCTGCGCGGCCTTGGCGTCAAGGCGGAGTTCATTGTCGCCGACGTCACGAAAAAAGACGACTGCGTGGCCATGATCGAAACGGCCGGGCGCCTGTTCGGCCGCGTGGACATCCTGGTCAACAACGCGGGCACGTCCATCCGCAAAATGCCGCAGGACTTCACCGAAGCCGAGTGGCACCAGGTCATCGACACCAACCTGACCAGCGCCTTCCTGTGCAGCCAGGCCGCCTACCACGCGATGAAACAGGTCGGCGGCGGAAAAATGATCAATATCGGGTCGATGATGTCGCTGTTCGGCGCGCCCTACGCGACGGCTTACGCGAGTTCCAAAGGCGGCATCGTGCAGATGACCCGCGCGCTCGCCACGGCATGGGCGGGCGACAACATCCAGGTGAACGCGGTGTTGCCGGGCTGGATCGATACCGATCTGACCAGACGCGCGCGCCAGCAGGTGAACGGGCTGCAAGACAGCGTCGAAAAACGCACGCCGCAGGGCCGCTGGGGTGTGCCGCGCGACATGTCGGGAATCGCCGCCTTCCTGTCCTCGTCCGCGTCGGATTTTGTGACCGGCACCGCAATCCCCGTTGACGGAGGCTTCTCTATCGCGATGTGACCGGCGAATTCGGGCGCGATGCGACCGGCAAATCCGGGCGGCATCGCCACCGCGCGATCGTTTTCGAAATCCGCGCGCCCGGCGCCGCAATCGACGGTACCGGGCGCGCATCTGAATGGGTTTGCATTGCGATTGGCCGCCGGTCCCACGCATGATACCCAGATCGCCGTTCTGGGAACGATACAAGGTGTCACGATGAAGATATTCGGATCCGTGCCCGCGTTCATCGCGATCGCACTCTCGACCGTCCTGTTGCCCGCCCCATCCGGGGCGCAGCCATCCACGAACCCGCCCGAGCTTGCCCGCGCGGCGGAGGCTTACGGGCGCGGCGACACCGCGGCAGCCCTGAAGTCAGTCGAGGAATTGCTGGCCCGGTCGCCCGCGAATCCCGCAGCATTGTTTCAGGCCGCCGAATATAATTTCCGCATGGGCGATTTCGCGGCCGCGCGCGGACGGCTGGAAAATCTTGTGAAATTACCCAGTTTTCCGCTCGAAGGAATGGAACTTCTCGTCGCGGTCGCGCAAGCCCAGAACGATCGTGCGCGGCGGGATGAGGTATTGGATCGTTTACGTTATGAAATTGGCCCAGCGGAGAGACCGCGCATCAAAACCAGGTCCGATATCGTGCGCGACCGTATTCCCATTCCGGGCGGAGAAATCGTCGCGGTCGAATATTTCCAGAGAAACGGCATGGATTTCACCCGATACCTTTTCACCCCTTACGATCCCCGCGCGCGCCCTGACCTTGGCATCCTGCTACGAACGGATCTCATCACCACAAACAACTGGGCCAACACCGCGTTGCTGCCGGACAACAAGGCATTGTTTCATTTGGATCTTGTCGAGCAAGAGACGGATGGCAGCAAAAAAACCAGTATCTATCAGTACTATGTCGGTGAGCCGGATTACGACACGGTGCGCGCCAAGGTCATGGAAATCCTTCGCGGCGACGCGAAGCCGGTGGCCGGCGAGCCGGGCAAGCTGGCCGGCATCCTCAAACGATGACATGCTCCCTTCGTTGCAAAAACGGAGGAACGCGATGTCCATCTCCCTGACGGAACGCCCAGCGGCGCCCGTTTTCACGAAGCTTTCGCCCCATATGGCGATGGCCGTGGAAGGCCTCGACCTGCGCGCGATCCCTGGGCCTGACCTTTTCGCGACTCTTCGGCAGGCGTTGCTGGACCACCAGGTACTGTGCGTTCGCGGCCAGGACATTGGCCCCGCCGAATTCCTCGCGACGATGCGCCTGTTCGGAGAGCCGGAAATCCGGCCCTACATCCCGCATGTGGAGGGGTTTCCCGAAGTCACCACCCTGTCCAGCGAGGATCGGGACACCAAGGGCGATGGCAAGCGCCTGGTGGCCGGCGCGTCCTGGCACACCGACGATAGTTTCCGCGCCGCGCCCTCCGCGTTGACCGCACTTTATGGGGTGGAGGTGCCGGCGACCGGCGGCGATACTGAGTTCGCCAATCTTTACGCCGCTTACGACGCGCTGCCCGGCGATATGAAACGCCGCCTGGACGGGTTGAAGGCGGTCCACATGATGAAGCCGGATCGCGACGATGTCGGCCGTGGCCGGTCGATTTCGCCGGAAATTCGCGCCGCCGCGGTGCCCTCGGTGCATCCGGTGGTGCGGACGCATCCGGATACCGGGCGAAAGTCGCTGTATATCAGCCGCAACCGGATGGATGGCATCGTTGGCATGGATCGGGCGGAAGGGCATCGCCTGATCGACGATCTGACCGCGCACGCGATCCAGCCCAGGTTCGTTTACCGGCACAAATGGCGGCAGGGCGACCTGACGATCTGGGATAATCGCTGCCTGATCCATAAGGCGAACGGCGATTACCCGGAGGGCCTGCGCCGGTTCATGCGCCGGATAATTGTACTTGGGGACGTGCCGGTCTGACCGGTCAACTCCCGTCGAGGGTCCAGGCTTCCTCGAAGAACAGGTCCTTCCAGCTTGCGGGCGCGATTTTGATCATGCCGATATGGTGCATGAACGTCGCGATCGCGTGGATACCGCGCGGAGTGGTCTCAAACTTCGGCGCCAGCGCACGGACGATCGCCCTGGCCTCCGCGGGTTCGACCTTTTCCCGGGCCAGCGACAAATAGGATGCGGTGGCGCGGTCGGGATCGGTGTGAATAATCGCCATCGCGTTGTCCAACGCGGCGCGGAAGGCGCGCATGACCTTCGGGTTCTGACTGTTGAATTTACCAGTCGTCCACAGCATCCCGTGCGTCAGGGCGCCGGGGAAGATATCTTCCTTGTCCAGCACGACGTGCGCGCCCGGGAGTTTCAGTTCTATATCGTAATAGGGTGAACTGGTGAAGTGTGTCTTGACCTCGCTTTGCCCGGACATCATCGCGATCAGCGCGTCCGGATGCGACATGCCCACCATCAGCGGGTCGAGCCGTCCGGCCTGCCCGGTACCCCAGGTCTTTTCGGCCATCATGGCGAGAAGAATAGCCTGGATGGAGGCTTTCGGCGCGGGCAAGGCGATCCGGTCGTTGGGTCCGAAATCCGCAATCGAGTGGATATGCGGCGACAGCGAAATCACTTTCCCCGGAAGAGACCCATAGGCGGCGATTCCCTTCGCATCCACGGTCCCGCGCCCCTTGGCCCACAGCGTGACGAAGGCCGGAATACCGGTCCCCGCAATATCGATGTTGCCCGACAGAACCCCGTCGTTCAGGACCGTCCCGTTCGCCGAGACCACCCACTCCACCTTCAGCTCGATCCCGTCCGTCCGGGCGCGCTTTTCCAGCAGCGCCTCCCGGTTCATGACGTTCAGCGCCAGATAGGTCATGCCCGGCTGCAAGCCGATCCGGACGAGGGCCGCCTCGGCATGGGCGGCGACCGGCGTCAGC
>JAYWAX010000346.1:0-4987 GCA_043782125.1 Acetobacteraceae bacterium
ACCAGCGACTGGAGAGCCGTGTGCGGGAGAACCGCCAGCACGGTTCGGAGGGAGGGGAGGGGTAACAGCCTTCCCTACCCCTATCGCCATGTAACGGCCTGTGTCAGATCATGGGCCACCTGGTGTCGTTCCCCACACCCTTGAATCGCACGGGGGCGATCGAGGTTGTCGCGGCGCGGATTTATACTGACGGGCCGAACGATTGATTCTCGGCACAGCCTCCACCACGTCGTGGCACGACTCGATCGGGCCATCGGGCCCGGCACGGCGATTGGACAAAAGGCGCGTACCACCGCCGATCAAGCCCATGCCCGCGATGCCTTACCGCCCCGGATGGCCCGCTCAGGGGCGTGCCATGACGCGGAGCGGACGTCGCGATGTGTCATCCTTTCGGACCCTTGATATGTCATCCTTTCGGACCCTTGATATTAAGTCGATGCCGGCTTTTTCCAAGGTGCCCAGCCCGGAAACAGGAAGGTGACGACCGCGATCCGGAAACGCGCGACCGTGCGGATGTCCATCGCAACCGGATTCCCCGCGCGGTCGTACCGGAGCCTGGCGCCCCGGCCTTCATCGGTGGCATCCGCCATGACCTGTTCGATTTCCACGCATTGGCCCCGCCACGTCGGCGCCCAACTGAACTTCCACTGACCGGCACGGGTATAGGCGTCCTGCGACGTCGAGTATTCGAAGTTCTTTTCCTTATCGGCATCGACGTTCACGTCGCCAACGCCTGGGGCATAGCCTCGCGTGCCGGGACCTTTGTACTTTCCCGAAATCCCAAGTTCGAAGCGCGGCGAGCGCCGCCGCGGAAGCGCGTCCAGCAGCGCGCGGGCGTCGGCGGGATCGAAATGCGTGCCGTCGTCGTAGATCAGGCGATCGGCGATGGCGGCGATCAGGAATCGGTTGATTTGTTCTCCCGGCATGATTGTGGTCGCTCCGTCGATGGCCGCTGTATGCTGGCAGGAAGGAATGAACGGCCGGTTAATTTAACATAATATTCCTTCTGCGGCAATTGGATGCGTGGTTGCACCAGAAAACGATAGGCGGACGCCGACGGTCCCAGGTCCCAGTTCACGGCATGCGCTTCCAGGCCCACGGCGTTCTCGGGACCACCCTCCTTTGCGTGAGACTTCGACGGCAATTCGGGGCGTCCTGCTCTGGCCGCGGCCTTCGCGGAATATGCTCGATGCCGGGCATCTCCCGGCGCCGGAACCGATATTGCGGACGCTGCCGCCGCCCGATACGGTTGACTCTGGAACAAGTGGAAGGAAATCCTCGCTATGCCACCTTTCTTCGCGTCGATCGGCCGCGCCTCGCTTTTCGCCGCCGCGACAATGGGGTTCGCGATGACCTGTGGCAGTGCGACCGCCGCGGACCCTTTCCGTTTTCTCGCTCCGGCGGCCGGACGGGCCCCCTTCCCCACGGTGCTCCTGGTATCCGGCTGCTCCGGGTTCGTGCCGGTCAACGGCGTCAATATGTACGACCAGCGGGCCGCCGAGCTGCGCGCTGCCGGTCATGGTATTGTCTATGTCGATTACCTCGGGCGGCGAAACCTGGCTGATTGCGCGGGCAAGATCTCTTTGTCCCAGGTTGGCCGGGATATCCGGGAAGCAGCGGATTGGGCCCGGTCGCGGCCCGGCGTGGACCCGAAACGCGTGACCGCAATCGGCTGGTCTTATGGCGGCGGCGGGCTGCTGTCGCTGCTGGCTGAAGCAGGAACGGGCGCTTCTCCGGTCTCGAAGGCCGTTTTGTTTTATCCGGTATGTTCGGAGGCGGCCGCGTGGCGCGCAACGGGCGTCTCGGTGCAAATGCATCTGGCGGGGTTGGACGATGTGGCGCCGGCCGCGAAATGCGCGCCGGCCATTTCGGGGGCGCCGGCCGGCGTGGTTCAGGCGGTCACCTATCCGGCCGCGCGACGGATGCGAGGCGTTCCACGATTTCGACTCAACGTCGTCCCGTAACCCCTTGCGATCTATGTGGCCTAGCATGGCTGAGCCTTTGGTCGAACTGGTCCAGTTGCGGCAGGTCCGGTCCTCGGCCGGCGCGAACGTCCGTCCGTCCGCCTGCGACCCCGTCAGCACGTCGTGCCAGTTCGGATTCCAGCCGCGCCCGGCGATCATCGCGCCGCGCTCGGTCAGCGAGGTTTCGGTCCCCAGCTTGTTCTTGTCGCTGTGCAGGTCATCGACCCCGGTCGCGACGGTCTCGCCCTTGAAGTTAACCCAGGGACCCTTTCCAATTCGGTCGCGCGCGTTGACTGCCGTCGCGCCGTCCACCGCCTGGGTGCTGAGATTCGCGCGCCAGGTCTTGGCGCCCGCCCCGGCACCCTGCGCCAGCGTCTGGCAATGCTTGTCGGCGCCCTCCAGGCCGCCGAGATTGGCGCCTTTGCCCAGCCCGGCGCTGGTGACGAAGAAGCTCATGTTCGGGGCCTGGGGTTGTTGTTGTTGCGCCTGCGCGAAATTGGCTCCCAGGACGAGAACCGCGGCGGCGGCCGTGACTGACAGATAATTGGACATTTTGCTCTCCCGTGGATGCGGAACGCGTTCGAAGGCGCGCTTTCGTGGGACGTTCGGGGCGACGGGCTTATTCCGTCGCCCCGGCGGGGATGCGATCCAACCGACGACAGCGCGCCAAAGCGCAGGTCCTGGGCGGATGGCGAAATGTCAGCCGGCCAGCGGTAACCCCTCCAGGTCTTCCGCCCGTTCGACCGCAATCAGCACCGCGTAGCCTTTTTTCTCCGGGTCGCGGTCCTTTTCTGGCTGCACCAGGCGGCGCCAGACTTCCTCGTACGCCGGACCCGAGCGGACAATTTTCGCAGTGCCGTAAAACCGCGCGATCCCGCCTTTGGGCAGCGTGCCATCGGCGCGCAGCGCGGGTTTGCGGAAATACACGGTGACCTTCGTGCCATCGGCCATGTTCGCGGCGGTGGAGCCTTTGCCGCGTTCCCACAGCGCCAGGGTCTCGTCGTCGAACACCATGGTGCCGCCGCGCGGGGTGATCTGGGCGAACCCGTTGGGCAGGACGGTGCCAACCAACGTGACATTGTCGGGACACGCCGTATCGATATGTTCATGAAGGATTTTCGGTATCCGCGCCATCTTATTGCTCCTTGTTTTTAATCGGCCAGCAACGCCTGCGCGCAGGCATCCAGGATCGCATCCGTGTCCAGCCCGTATTCCCGGTAAAGGTCCGGAATATCTCCGGTCTGCCCGAAATGATCGACGCCCAGAGGCACCACGCGCTGCCCGCGGACCGAGCCCAGCCAGGCATGGGTCGCGGGATGTCCGTCAAGTACGGTGACCAACGCCGCGCCGCGCGCCAGCGGCGCCAGAATGCGTTCGATATGCGATTGCGCGCCCCGATCTGCTTCCCTGGCCCCTGCCCTGCGCGCCCGCTGCGCCGCCAGCCACCCCGCGTGCAGCCGGTCCGGCGAGGTGATCGCCAGCAAGCCCGCGCCCGGGATTTCCTCGGCCAGTATTGCGAAGGATTCGATGACTTCGGTCGCCACCGGTCCTTGATAGGCCAGGGCGATCGGCGCGCCCTCCGCTGGTGGCACCACCCAATGGGCGCCCGCGATCACGGCGGCCGGGTCCAGCACCCGGTCCGGCTGCGCCAAAGTCCGCGTCGACAGCCGCAGCCACACGGCGGAGCCATCCGGCTTCTGCATATGGTCCAGCGCGTGCCGCAGCAGGATCGCCAGTTCATCGACATGGGTTGGCTCGAACGCGGCGAGACGGTCGGCGGCCATGCCGATCAGCGGCGTGTTCACGGATTGGTGCTGCCCGCCTTCCGGCGCCAAGGTCAGGCCCGAAGGTGTTGAAACCAAAAGAAACCGTGCATCCTGATAGCAAGCGTATATCAGCGCATCGAGGCCGCGATTGACGAAGGGATCGTAGACCGTCCCGATCGGCAAAATTCGCGCGCCCGTCATCGCCGGGGTCAGACCGGCGGCGCCAAGCAGAAGAAACAGGTTTTGCTCGGCAATGCCCAGTTCCAGGTGCTGCCCGACCGGGGACATGCCCCAGCGTTGCGCCGACGCCAGCTTCGCATCCCGGAACACATCGTTGCGGGTATGGCGATCGAAGATGCCGCGCCGGTTAACCCAGGGTCCGAGATTGGTGGACACGGTCACATCGGGGCTGGTGGTCATGATATGGGCGGCGAGTTCCTTCAAATCCCCCTGCCCTCGCCCGATTTCCGCCAGGATGTCTCCGAACCCGCCCTGGGTCGACATTTTCCGCCCGCTGGTTTTGGGCATCGGCAGCGTGGCGGGGATCGGGATGGCGGGCGCGGTCAAAGAGCGGCCCTCTGGCGTCAGCTTGGTCGCGAAGGGCGTGGCGGCGAAGAAGTCCCGCAGCTCGGCCTCGGAAATATCCAGACCTTCCATCGGGTCCCATTCGTGTCCGGGACGGATGCCCATGTCCACCCGGAACTGTTCCATTTGTTCCTTGGTCATCAACCCCGCGTGGTTGTCCTTATGACCGGCGAAAGGCAGTCCCATGCCTTTAATGGTGTAGGCGATGAAGCAGGTGGGCTGATCGCCCATCGCGGCGGCGGCGCGGAAATGTTCGATCAGCGTTTCGATGTCGTGACCGCCGAGATTGGTCATCAGCGCGCCAAGCTCTGCGTCCGACAGCGGATCGACGATCGCGCGCGCCTTGGACCGCCCGAGATCGGTCAGCAGCGCCTGCCGCCACGCCGCCCCGCCCTGGAACGTCAGCGCCGAGTATAAACTGTTCGGACAATCGTCGATCCAACGCCGCAGATCCTCGCCGCCTTCCCGCGTGAAGGCGGCTTCCAGGGCGCGGCCGAATTTGATGGTGACGCAGTTCCAGCCCATGTCGCGGAACAGGCCCTCGATGCGGCCGAAGAGACGGTCGGGGACGACGGAATCGAGGCTCTGACGATTGTAATCGATGACCCACCAGAGGTCGCGGACATCGTGCTTCCACCCCTCCAGCAGCGCTTCGTAGATGTTGCCCTCGTC